>JAPLKL010000046.1 GCA_026388095.1 Elusimicrobiota bacterium
CACCCCGCCGCAACTCGCAGGACCCATCGGGGTTGTCAACGGCCACAGCCGGTATCGCCGGCGCGGGCCAACGCCGGGATGATGTCTCGGGACAGGCTGTAAAACCGCGCAAGCCGATTCAACGAGGCCTGCTGCCGATTTTCCGTCGGACACTCCCGACCGGAGGCTGTTTCATCAGGGCTTATTGCGTCGCGCGACGGATTTTCCCCGGACAGGAGTGGTCCGGACACAGTCCTTTCGGTAGCGGGCAACAGTCCGTCCCCGAACTGGCGAGCCGAAGGCGCCATCCTTCGTGCAACCTATCGGATGGGTTCTGCCGCCCCGCTTCGCGGGTCGGTTGCGCCCGGCAGACGGCCGCCGGGCGCTCGCAGAACGGACTTTATCAGCAGCCTGCTAGCCCTTCTTGGCCGCCTTGTGTATGGCTGCGTCCACCTTCAGGCGCGCGGGGTCCGCGCCCTTGACCATGACTGCGACCTCATCGAGCAGCTGATAGGGCTTGGCCTCTTCCCCGCGCAGAGTGATCTCCACCGGCAGCTCCCGGAGCTGGATCACAGTCTCGGCATTGCGCCCCGGCCGCACCATCTTGACATAGCCCGTGAACTGCCGCCCCTTGTTCTCCGGCTTGGCCAATTCATAGACGGACATGAACTCATCCACCTCGTGGTCCATCTGCCGAGCCGCCTGCTCCCGGCCGTTGAGATGCTGCAGGTACTCCTCCAGGCTCGCGAAGCCCAGGACCTTCATGTCCGCCAGCATGGCCTCGTAGGCCGCCTTGGGATCCGAGCCTTCCAGGTAGGCCTCGAGCAGAGCCCGGTTGTACATGTCCGAGAACCGCCGGATCGGCGTCGAAGGATGGTCGTAGGCCTTGGCTTCCAGAGCCAGCCCCTCATGGCCCTCGGCGTCGTCGGCCGAGTAGAGGGCCGAGCTGCGGCTGCGCAGGGCCAGGATCTGCGCCGTCTCCTTCACCTCGGCGGAGAGGTCCTGGCGCTGGCGCAGGCCGGCCAGATACTGCCATAAAGTCTCGTTCTCCGGCCACGGGACCCCGATGGAGGAGAGTTCCTTGCGCAGGCGCTCGTTGACCCGCTCCTCCTGGGCCGGATGGATGCGGCTGATGTGCGGCACGCCGGCGTCCTTGGCGATGGCCTCCAGGCGCACGGCGATGGCCCGGTTCCCATAGACCTTGAGCTCTTCGATGAGCCGGTGCGACTCCTGCGATGAGCCGGTGCGACTCCTGCACCTGCGGATCGTGCTCGACTACGAACGTGCCCCAGCGGCCGTCGGGCCCCTTGCGATGCTCGGTCTCGGTGAAGCTCAGCTCCAGCTTGCCCCGGGCCTCGTCGGTGCGGTGCAGCTTGGCGGAGAGCTCCCGGGCCAAGGCCACCTGGTCGAAATGGATGATGCCGTGCCCCGCCTGCCCCTTCCAGAGCGCGCCCACTTGGTCGTAGGTGTAGCGGCCCTGCACGCGCACCAGGCCCAAAAACACTTCGGACTCTCCGAGCAGGAACTCGCCGGAGGCGCTGAAGCGCATCTTGGACACCATGGCCAAGGAGTCCTTGCCCGCCAGCAGGCTCGACACGGACTTGGACACCACCGGATGGTTCATGGGGAATTCCGAGACCCCGTCCTTGTCCACCGAGTAGAAGGTGTTGCCGATGCGGGCCGCGGCGCGGAAGGCCGGGGTGCCGGGCTTGACGTACTGGGCCACGTCGGCCGTGGCCAGATACCAGGTGTAGCTGCCGTCGGCCTCCTTGGTCACGTAGTAGGCGTCGTCGAGGTCGCCCGCGCCGACCGGGTCTATGGTGATGAAGGGCAGCTTGCGCAGGTCCTCGCTGCGGCCCTTGGCCGCCTGCATGCGCTTGAAATCAGCCTCCGGGTCCTGCTCCCGGCCCACTGCCTCGGCCTGCCGGATGACCGGCTCCTCGAAGTAGCCCCGCGCGCCGTGGCGCAGGGCGATCTCGCGCGCGGCGATCTCGGGGGTGAGCTGTGAGCCTAGGTCCAGGAGCGGCACGGCTTCATAGCCCGCGGCAGCGGGCTTCACGAAGACCTGCAGGATGGCGCCTTCTTTGGCGGCGCCCGATATGGGCATGGGAGCGTAGAGGGATTTTGCCGAGTCGCCGGAGAAGAGCGGGGCCAGCATCAGGTTCTCACCCACGCGGCTGACCCGGCCGATGATCACGTCGGCCGCGTAGGCCCCGACAGGCTTGATGCCGCGCACGCCCTTCTCGTCGAAAGCCACGTCCACCACCGTCTCGTTCACCACTCCCTGAGCCAGCCGGTCGGGCACGCGCACCGCCTTCTGCACCTCCATGCCTTCCGCGTTCAGGGTTGGGAGCATCACGTAGGCGCGGTCGAAGCGGCGCAGGAGCATGGCGCGGGTCTTTTGGATGTTCGCGTCTTCCGGCAGCTCGGCCGCCACGCGCTGAGCGCCCGCCTCCTCAAGGCCTGCGGGCAGGGCCTTGGCGCCTTGGGCGTAGAGATAGGCGTCGCCGCGCTCGGCCGGTTTGGGGCCGTTGGTGGTGAAGCGCTCCAGCATCTCCAAGGTGAGCTTTCCCGGGGCGGAGGGATCCGCCGCGGCCTGGGTCTTCGCGCCCGGATAAGCCGCGGCGACCACTTCGACGCCGGTGGTCTTCTTGAAGAACTCCAAGGCGGCCTTGGCGAAATCCTCGCGCGACATGCCCCGCAGGGACAAGCCCACCGCATAGGCTCCCTTCTCGTCCGGCCGGGCCGAGACCTCGGGCCGGCCCAGGCCGAGCCTGCGCGAGAGCCGTTGGGCCACGCGCGAGACCGCGTCCGCCGCCTGTGCGCTGTTGCGGGCGCGCAGGTAGAGCCAGGCGTCGACTTGGCGGAGCTGGGGGGACGGCGCGGCCTCGGCGATCTTGAGGGAGGGCTCGGCTCTGAGCAGCGCTTCGCGCAAGGACTTCTCGGCCGCGGCGGCGTCCGCGCCGGGAGCCAGCTGCAAAGTGACCTGATAGGCGTTGGTCCCTTCCGCGCGCTGCCAGGAGACCGCGGTCTTGTCCACGCGCAGGCCTTTGGCCGTCAGGCGCTTGACCGCCTCCGCGACCAGGCTGCGGGCCTTCCATTGGCGCAGGGCGGTCGTGAAGCGCAGGCTGACAGCCGGAGCCGAAGGCGCGTCTATGACGGCCAGGACCGCTTCCTGGGGCTTGGTGAAGACGGGGGCCGCGGGCTTCTCTTTCTTGAGCGCTTCGAGGGCGATGGGCTTTCCTTCCGCCTTGGCCTCGGTGTAGACCTTGGCCGCGTAAGCCAGGCGGTTCCAGGAGCCCTCGCTCATCAGGTCCAGGAAGTTCTTCGGCTCCATGAAAGGGTTGTCCACGGTCCAATGCTGGCGCGCCTTCTTGAGACCGCGGGGCTGGCCGCTGGGCTCAGTGCCGGCATCCAGGACGCGGGCCATGAGCTTGTCGAAGCCGCCTGTCTGCATGACCATCTGCTCGACGCCGACTCCGCTGGGGCCGCCCTTCCAGGGCTTGTAAGAGCCGATGGCGGTGGTGAAGAGCCGCTTGGCCAGGCGGATGTCGCGCAGGACCTGCTCAGCGGCCGCGGGCCCGCCCGAGCGGCGCACCGCGGCGAGCTGGGCGTCGAAATAGCCGGGATAGTCGTTGGCGTACTCGGAGCGGCGCGTGAAGCTCACGTCCGCGTCTATGAGCAGGCCCGCGGGGCCGCTGACGTGCACCGGGATCATGTAAACGCCCTCGGCGTGCTTGCCGTCGGCCGGGTCGTTGAGCGCCACCGGGCCTTCCACCTTCACCGTGGTCTCCACGCCCGGGAACAGGAAAGCGGTCTCGCGCTTGACGCTCTCGGCCAAGGCGGCCTTGAGGGCGGGCAGGTTCGACTTGACCGCCGCGTCAGCCTGCTCGTCGCTCCAGTCCCGCGGCAGGCGGGCCATGAGGTCGTAGTCCGGATTGTCCTCGCTGTGGGTCAGGCGCGCGGAAGAGCCCCGCGAGCGGACATCGATCAGCGCGCCTTTGAAGACCGAGCCCGCGGCCATGGCCACGGCTTTTTCGAGCGCGGAGCTGGTGGCGCTGACGCGGGCGAGCTCGGCGGGTGTGAAATCGATGCCTGAGACCTGGAGTATGCCTTGGTCCGAGGTTCCAGCGGCCTTCTCTCCGGTGAGCTGCTGGAACTGCTTCTCGGCGCTGTCGCGGCCGCCGTCAGCTCCGGGCTTGGCCAGGGCCTTGCCGATTTCGGCGACGTTGTCCGTGAGAGCCTGGACCTTCTGGCTGAAGACCGGCTGTTCCGGAGCGGCCATGGGGATCGGGGCGGCGAGCAGGCTCGGGGGCAATGCCGCAGGAGCGGCGAGCACTTTTGGGACCAGGGAGAGCTTGGGAGAGGCCTGCAGAGAGGGGGCCCGCAGCGAGAGGGAGGGCAAGGAGAGCGCCTGCGGCGGGCCGGACTGGACGAGCACCGCGGGTCCGGTCTGGACCGGGGCCGCGACCACGACGGAGCGGGTCTGCGCGGCGAAAGCGGGAGAGAGGGGGCTGGAAGCGAGCAGGACGGCCAGGAATGTACGCAACGCGCGCATGCGATAGTGTAGATGCCGCATACGTTTCCTTAAAGGGTCATATGGGCCCCTCGGGTTGGGCCTTTTGGCCGGCCTTCAGCCGGTCAGCCATTGAAAGGCGGGGGGGAAATTGATAAACCATCTATGGGCCGTACCAGATCGGGGAATGGAGACACCATGAAAACACTGAATCTTCTGTTGCTGGGCTCGCTCTTGGCGCTGGCGGGCTGCGCGGCTCACAATATCCGGGAAGGCGGCGACTGCAAAGCCGACGGCGACTGCGTCAAGCCGCTGGCTTGCGCCGGCGGGACCTGCGTGCGCGAGCATTTCTCCGCCGGCCACAAGTGCGAGATCGACGCGGACTGCATGGGCACCAACCGCTGCATAGACCGCAAGTGCCAGTAGGCTGATCCCCTTCGAAGTCAAAGCCTGACGCCGGCTCTCGGCGGCAATGTCCAATGTCAAGACCTGACCCCCGAGGGTCAGGCCGCTTCTTCCATCTGCGGCGGGACCGGCAGCGGCTCCTGCAGGGCGGGCGGCAAGGGCACCACGACCTTGGATCTCCAGCGGCCCGTGGCATAATACCCGGCGGAGAGGGCCAATCCCACCGCCCAGGCGATGGGCACGCCCCACCAGATCCCATCGGTCCCGATGCGGCCCGCGAGCCAGGTCGAGATCGGGATGCGGATCAGCCACAAGGACAGGATGGTGATGAACATCGGTATCAGCGTGTCTCCGGCTCCGCGCAGGACTCCCGTGAGCACGAACATGCTCGAGAAGACCACGTAGAAGCCGCCCACGATCAAGAGGTAGCGGGCCCCGATGGCCACCACGTTCGGGTCCGCGTTGAAGAGGGCGATCAAGGGCTTGCCGAACAAGATCACCAGTACCGTGGTGGCCGCCGAGAACGCCCCCGAGATGAGCAGGGCCGCCCTCAAGCCGTGCTTGACCCGGCCCAGCTTGCCCGCCCCCAGGTTCTGGCCCGTGAACGTGGACACCGCCGCGGACAGGTTCATGGCCGGCAGCACCGCGAAAGCGTCGAGGCGGCCCGCGGCCGTGTAAGCCGCGATCGCGTCCGTGCCGAAGGCGTTGACGATGCGCGCCAGCGCCATCATCCCCGTGGCCACCAGGACCTGCTGCACACCCGTGGGCAGGCCGATGGCCAGGCCCTTCTTGAAGATGTCCCAGTCGAAGGCCAGCCCCTTCCACCTCGGCCTGACCACCGTGTGGGAGCGGTTCAAGTGCGCCACGCCCAGCACGCAGGCCACCGCCTGCGCGAGCACCGTGGCCCAGGCCGAGCCCGCGACGCCCCAGTGGCAGACCAGGACGAAGAGCATGACCAGGATGATGTTGAGCACCGTGGAGACGATCATGAAATAGAGCGGGGTCTTGGAGTCGCCCAGGCCGCGCAGGATGCCGCTGATGGTGGCGAAGCCGAAGAGGAAGAGCATGCCCGCGAACAGGATCTGCAGGTACACCGTGGCCTGATCCAGCAGTTCGACGGGAGTCCTGAGCATCATGAGCGCGGGCCGGGAGAGCCGGATGCCGACGGCCGCTATGACCAGCGAAGCGAAGAACACGAACACCAAGGACGTGTCCACGGCGCGCTGGACCTTCTGCATCTGCTTGGCGCCGTAGTACTGGGAGATGAGGATGGAGAAGCCCATGGTCACCCCGATGCTCAGAGCGATGAGCAGGAACAGGATGGGGAAGCTCGCGCCCACGGCCGCCAGGGCGGACTTGCCGATGGCCTGGCCCACGATCACGCTGTCGACGACGCTGTAGGACTGCTGGAACACGTTGCCGATGAGCATGGGCACCGCGAAGTTCAGGATGAGCCTGCCTTCGGGTCCGGTGGTGAGGTCCTTCATGGGGAGTCTTACAGGTTATCAAATTGTAGAATCTCCCCGTGCCCACCATGGACCAGGCGGACCGCGACGCCGCGCGCAGCCGCCTCGACTGCAACGTCGTGGTCGTGGCCGGCGCGGGCACCGGCAAGACCACCTTGCTGACCGACCGGATCCTCTTCAACCTCCTGGGCCGGCAGCTCCCTCTGCCCATCACCGCGCTGGTGGCTCTGACCTTCACCGAGAAAGCCGCGGGCGAGATCCGGCTGCGTTTGGCCGAGAGGCTCCTTGAGCTGGTGACGCTGCTCGGCCGGGGGTCCCTGGGCGAGCAGGCCCGCGCCCGCGCCGAGGCCGTCCTCAAGGAACTGCGCTCCCGGTTCGGCAGGAAGGACGAAGAGGTCCTGAAGCGCGCGCGCGCGGCCCTGGAGGACCTCGACAAGGCCCAGATCGGGACCATCCACGCCTTCGCCGCGCATCTGCTGCGGCTCTATCCCCTGCAGGCCGGGGTGGACCCCGGCTTCCGGGTCGACGAAGGCCCGGGCTTCGAGGAGCTCTTCGAGACCCGCTGGTCCCAGTGGCTCGACGCTGAGCTGGGCGAGCAAGCCCGCGGCCCGAGGAAGCAGGAATGGCTCGCGGTGCTGCGCTGGGCGCCCCTGGAGGACCTCGAGGAGCTCGCGCGCGGGCTGGCCGGCGCGCCCGTGGACCTCGCGCAGATCGGCCGGCCGGACCCCGAGGCGCCGGCCCGCTTGGCGGAGCTGGAGCGCCTGCTGCGCCAGGCGCCGCAGGGCCAGCCTCCGGCGCGCGGCAAGATCCTGGAGGCGCTCTCCGGCTTGGCCGAGCACCTCGACGCTCTGGCCGCGGCCGCGTCCAGCGCGGAGCCGCCTTTGGCCCGGCTGCGGGCGGCGAAGCCGCCGCAAGCCAAGTGGCCCGCCGGCTGGGATGAGGCCTGCGCGCCGGCCTATGAGAGCGCTCAGCGCATCGCGGCCGCGGCCTCGGCGGAGAGCGAGGCCCTGGCGCGCCGCGCCGCCCGTCTGCTCATCCCCTTCGCCGATGCCTTCCGCCAAGCCTACGCGCGCGCGGGCCTGGTCTCCTTCGACGGCCTCCTGCTCAAGGCCCGGGACCTGGTCCGCGACGACCTCGTCGTGCGCGAGGAGCTCAAGGCCAAGTACCAGGCCTTCTTGGTCGACGAGTTCCAGGACACGGACCCTCTGCAGGGAGAACTGCTGCTGTTCTTGGCGGAGGAGCTCGGCGGCCGGGCCCGACGCTGGGGCCGGGTGCGGCCCGGAGCGGGACGCCTCTTCATCGTCGGAGACCCCAAGCAGTCCATCTACCGCTTCCGGGGCGCGGACATCGCGGCCTATCAGGGCATCACGGAGCACCTGCTCCAGGGCGGCGGGGCGCTGCTCTGCGAGCTGCGGACCAATTTTCGCAGCACGGCCGGAGTCCTGGCCCCGGTCAACGCGGTCTTCCCCAAGCTCATGCGGCGCAAGGAAGGCTCCCAGCCCGACTACATCCCCGTGGCGCCCCTGGCCGAGGCTTCGGATCCTTTGCCTGCTGTCGAGATCGTGGCGGTGGGGCCTGCGGGCGAAGGGGGCGAGGAGCCCGACGCTTTGACCGGGCAGAAGACGCAGGCCGCCTGGATCGCGGGCTGGATAGCGGCGGAATGCGCCGGCGGCGGGAAGCGCCGGTTCAAGGACGTGGCCGTGCTCATGCGCACCTCGAGCGCCTTGGCCCCGCTCCTGGAGGCCTTCAAGGCCGCGGACATCCCTTATGTCGTCGAGATGGAGAAGCTCTTCTACAACAGCCAGGAGGTCATCGACCTGTCGAACCTCCTGCGCGTCCTGGACGACCCCGAGGACCGGCTGGCCTTCGCGGGCCTGCTGCGCTCGCCGCTCATGGGCCTGGCCGATGAGGACCTCCGTCTCTGGGCCGCGGCCGGCCAGCCGGGCTACCTGGAGAAGCCGCCGGCGTCCTGGCCCGCCTCCGAGAAGCGGCGTCTGGCCGGGCTCTTCGCCATCCTGCGCGGCCTGCGCGGCCGGGTGGGCCGCGTCCCCCTGGGAGAGTTCGTCTGCGCCGTGCTCGACGAGACGCCCCTGCTCGCGGCCGCGGCCCGGGCCTACCACGGCCAGCAGAGCGTCTCCAACCTGCTCAAGTTCTCCCGCCTGGCGGCCGCGGCCGCCGACGAGCGGGGCCTGACCCTGAAGGAGTTCATCGCCGTGGTGGCCCGGGCCATGGACGAGTCCCGGGCCGAGGGGGAGAGCCCCTTGGCCGACGAGCACCTCGACGCGGTGCGCGTGCTCTCCATCCACAAGGCCAAGGGCCTGGAGTTCCCGGCGGTGCTGGTCTACAACCTGTCCGGCGGCAGCGCCCGCGGGGGCGGCGGCCAAGCCGTGCTGACCGACTGGAGCACGGGCCGCGCCGGGCTGAGCCTGGCGCGCTGCGGGGCTGGCGACGCGGTCCGGGCGCTGCTGGAGGACCGGGAGCGCCAGCGCCGGGAAGACGAGACCGTGCGCCTGCTCTACGTGGCGCTCACGCGCGCCAAGGACAAGCTCATCCTGCTGGGCCACCGGAAAGCGGACCAAGGCACCTTGGCCCGGCTCTTGCGCGATGCCGGGGCTTGGCCGGCATCGGAAGCCGAGACGGTTTTGTCCCTGCCGGTGCATGTCCTGAGGGCCGGCGCGGGCGCGATGCGTTCCGGCCAGGCGCGCCTCTCGGGGCTGCGCTGCGCGCATCGCCTGCCCGAGCCCAAGGCCTTGGCGCGGCTGCGGGCCGAGAGGCTGCGGCGGCGCGATGCGGCCGCGGCGCGCGGCTGGACCCGGACTGCGACCGAGTACTTGAAAGAGGGCGGCCCGGACCTCGGCCGCCAAGCCCGCCCCGCCGGCCCCGGCTTGGGCCCCTTGGTGGGGCAGCTCTGCCACAAGGTCCTGGCCCTCTGGGATTTCCGCAGGCCGGCCGACCTCGGAGCGGCCCTGGCCACGGCGTGCCGCGCCCTGGCTGGAGCTCAGCCCGAGGCCGATTGGGCCGCCGCGCGCGGCGAGGCCGAGGCGGTCCTGCGGATATTCCTGGGCTCCCGGGCCGCCCGGGAGCTGGCCGAAGCCGAGATCCTGGGGCGGGAACTGCCCTTCGTCTACGGCGAGGCGGGTGCCGTGGTGCGGGGGACCATCGACCTGGTCTACCGCCAGGGCGGGCGCGTGGTGGTGGCTGATTTCAAGAGCGAGGCGGCGGCCCCGCGGAGCCTGGGCGCCCTGCGCGAGAGGTACCGGCGCCAGGGCGAGGACTATCGCGCGGCGGTGGAGCGGGCCTGGGGGCTGGCGGACGTCGAGTTCCGCCTCATCTTCTTGAGGAGCCCGGATCTGGCCTGAAGTCCGTCTTCAGCCCTGCTTCGAGAGCCGCCAGCGCAGGTACAGGGCGGCCAGCGCGATGGGGATGAGCGCCAACGAGAAGTAGTAGAACGGAGTCAGCCCGAGCGGGAAGGCCTTGAAGAGGTACTTCAGCGCCAGGATGCCCACCGTGGTGACCGCCAGCGAGGCGGAGCCGAGGAAGCCCATGGCGTCGGCCATGTCCTGCTTGGGCACCCGCGCCTGGAAGTAGCTCTGCAGCTTGAACTGGGCCACGACCTGCGCGATGCCGAACGGGATGAGGGCCAGGGCCGGCAAGGTCACGTTCTTGGCCCACATGAGGAACGAGGGCAAAGACACCAGCGAGCCGAGGACCGGCAGGGGCACGGCGAGGCTCGCGATGAAGGCCAGCGAGCCGGCGGCGATGACGATCCAGCGGAGCATGGACTGGCGCAGGATGACGCGCTCGCCCGCGTCGTCGATCTGGCCGGACTCCTTGGCTTGGTCGAGCTTGCGGCTCTGCAAGGTCATGATGATGCCGCCCACCAGGCCGCCGGCGCTGTAGAGGCCGGTCAGCCAGCCGCTGATGGCCGGCGCGAGCTCGGGGGCCGCCGTGCCGATGAGCCGCAGGGCGTAGCCTGGAGCGAGCATCTGGTACAGGAAGGGGTTGAGCATGAGGAACAGCGTGAAGGCGATGAAGCTGAGCCTCAGGGCCGGGTTGCTCCAGACCACCTTGGCGCCGCGGCCGATCTTCTTGAAGAAATCCTTGAATATCTGGATCACGCCGGCGGGCTTCTGGGACGGGTCCTGGGCCCTCTTGAGCTCCGCCTCGGCCGGCAGCTTCAGGGTCGTCCAGAGGATGAGCGCCGCGGCCAAGGTCATGACCGGGAAGGCGACCAAGGCGGGGATGAAGCCGAAGTGGGCGATCACCAGGCCGGTCACGATGGGCCCCAGGACGCCGAAGATCTCGGAGAGGGTGTGCTGGACGCCCCAGAAGCGGTTGAGCGGCGCGTCCTGCTGTCCGACGAGCAGGGGCGGCACGCTGTTCATGGCCGTGAAGGTCGTGCCCATGATGAAGGCATTGGCCGAATAGAAGAGGAACATGAGCGGCAAGGTCATGTGCCCGGTGGCCAGCAGGGCCACCAAGGCGGTGATGGAGGCCACGCGGATCATGTAGGAGCCGACGTAGGCCTTCTTCAGCCCGACCTTCTCGATGATGACCGGGGCGATCTGGCGGCCGATGATGCCGAAGATGGAGGAGACGACCGCGACCTGCGCGTAGATGGTGAAGTCCCCGAAGGCCTTCTGGATGAGGGCCGGCATGGATGAGCCCAGGGCCTCGACACCCACCTGCTGGGCGAGCAGCGAGCCGATGAACCACCAGGTGGTCCCGTTCATCCCGAAGCCCCAGCCCTTCTTGGGCTTCTCGGGCTTGGCGGGTTCGTCTACGGCCGGCTTGTCCTTCGCGGCCGTCTCGGCGGAGAGCGCGGGCGAGAGCCCCTGGGCCGTCTGTCCCGGCGCGCCGAGCACGTCGGCGGGCTGGCGGGGCTCGCCGAAGAGCTTGCGCAGTTGGCGGAAGCGGACGCCGAGCTGGTTGGACTGCCCCCGGACGGTCTGCAAGGACTCCGCCTCCGCTGCGGCCGCGACGGCGTCCTTCTGCTCCTGCGGGAGCGCGGCCGGAGCCGCCAGCGTCGGCGCAACGACCGCCTCTGACTGTGTGATCGGGACGACGGCAGGGTTGACGGAGAGCACCGTTGCGGTCTGCTGAGCGGAGGCAGGGGCGGCGAAAGCCGGCCCCTGGATGGGAGGCAGGACGCCCTGGATGCCCGCCAGGGCCGGGGTGAGGCCGAGGGACAGTCCGGGGGTCAGGACTGAGAGGGCGCCTTGGCCGGTGCGGTTCTGGAGGCCCGCGCCGACCACTCCGGCGTTGGCGCCGCCGACCGGGACCGCGACGCTGACCTGGTTTACGACCGCTGCCGCGGCCTGGAACGCGCCGAGGCCCGGGGCCGTGACCAGCGTGACGATCGCGATGAAGATGCAGAGCCAGCGCTTCATACCTTGATTATAGACGAAGGAGGGGCTCCGCGCGCGGGTCTATGAGGGAAATCCCGCGCGGCCTTAGGGCCTACGCCGGATAGGCCCCTTAGTCGTAGGGGTTGGAGAACGACTTCTGCATCTGGACCCGAGTGTCGACCTTGCTGAAGGCCGGGGCCTGCCCGTTGGCGGAGCGGGTCTGCTGGCCGATGGTGAAGAGCAGCTGCACGCCGGCGACGTCGTCGGCCCTCCGGAAATAGAAGTCCAGGGCGGGGTCGTTAGGATAGATGTCCTGGGCCACGACGTCGTAGCTCCCGGAGCCGCAGGCGGGAGCCGGGTCGATGGGACAGCTCGTCCCCGTGTAGTGGAGGAGCCAGGGGGTCTTGGTGGGGGTGCTGGCCGCGTCCCAGACGGAGTAGTAGGACGACTTCACGCTCAACGCATTGCCGTCCAGGGGGCCGCCCGCAGGCCCCAGCCCGGCGCCGGGGTTGGGCGTGTAGTCGCTGCAGCCGCTCAGGACGGTCGAGGTCTTTCCCGGGCAGCCGCGGTGGGAGCCGTCCGTGAAAGGGCAGTACAGGACGGTGCCGTTGGAAAGCTCCTTCTGCATCGAGTCCAGGCCCATCAGGGCCCAGGCGGAGTTCGTGGCTTTGGCCGAGCTCTCCATGTGCCCGCGCATCATCTGGGAGACGGCGCCGAAGATGCCCATGATCACGAAGCTGCTCAGGACCAAGGCGATGATCATCTCGAGCAGCGTGAACCCGGCCCGGCGCCGGGGGGCCGTGGTCATTTGCCTTGGTCCAGGTTGAGGATGAGCCCCTGGCTCTGGGGCACCACCATGACCTTGAAGTCCTTCTTCTCCAGCATCTCGATGGTGCGCAGCTGCAGGTAGCTCTTGGCCGAGGCCAAAGCGTCGTTCTTGATCTTGATGGCCATGGCTTCCTGCCGGGCCTGCGCGACCTCGAACTCCTTGCGCTGGATGGCCTGCTGGGCCGCGACCTTCTCCTCGATGGAGTGCTGGTAGGAGGGCGTCAGGTGCACGTCGCGCAGGAAGACCCCGTCGCCGTCGAGCACGAAGAAGGCGTCGTCGTTGAAGGACTTGGCGATGAGCTCCTTGATCCGGTCCTGCACCTCGGTGCGCTTGGGGCCGTAGAGTTCGGGCGCGGTGTACTTGGCCACGGTGAGGCGCACGGCGTTGCGGATGATGGGGCGGATGACCTGCTCCTCGCACCAATCCTGGTCGCCGAGCTTGACGTAGACCTTGCCGGCTAAGTCCAGGGGGATGCGGTACCAGACCGTGATGTCGATGCCCACCATGTTGCCGTCGGCGGTCGGCGACCAGTTGGTGTTGGCTCCCTCCTGGCCGGCGTCGGCGGAGGTCATGGACATGGTGTAGGCCTTGCGGCGGCAGTCGTAGACGATGACGCTGTTGATGATGGGCACGCGCAGCTGCCAGCCTTGCTTCAGAGTCGTCGGGTTGATCTTGCCGGTGAGCTTGTTGAAGAGCACGCCTTCGTGCCCGGCCGGGATGAAGACCACGGCGGACCAGAGCAGCAAGAGGCCCGCCGCCACCACCATGGCGCTGATCACGGTCCGCAAGTGCCGGGCGACCATCTCCTGCGGGTCCACGTCGCCTTCCTGCCAATGAGCCATAGCGCCTCCTGGAAAATAGTCCTGCTGGCGGTATGGTACCAAAGAGGAGGGGGGGAAGGAAGGGCTCTGAATTCGGGGACACAATACTTAATTCCCCGGTCGGCGGCTGAGATAAGTATTGTGTCCCCGAATTAGGCCCCGAATTAGGAGGCTGAACCGCCGCCGCCTTTGCGGTAGCGCGCCTCAAGTTCGCGCAGGCGGACCTCGTACTGCTTCTGCAGGTTGACGCGGTCCTCGGCCAGCTTGCGCAGCTTCTCGTCGTGCGCCGCGGCGTACTCGATCTTGGCCAGGTTGAGCTCGTTGCGCAGCTCGTGCTCGAGCTTCTGGAAGTGCTTGGCCAGCTCCTCCTCCTTCTCCAGCAGGAGCTCGTTGACGCGGCTCTTGTCGGCTTCGAGCTGCTGGAACTTCTCCCGGAAGGTCCCGTCGAGCTCCTGGCTGCGCTTGTCGAAGGCGGCGCGCATGCCGTCGCGCTCAGCCGCCGTGGCGGCGTCGAGCGCCGTCTTGCGGCGGTCGAAGTCCTGCTCCAGTTCGCCCTTGCGCTCGGCCGTGGCGCGCTCCGCCTCCTGGATGCGCAGCTCGAGGGCCGCCTGCTTCTCGGCGAAGTCGGCGCGCAGGGCCGCCACCTCGCGCTCCACCAGGTCGCGCTTCTGCGCCGCGAAGGCGGTCTCCTTGCCCACGGACTCGGCCGTCATCTTCTTCTCGAACTCCATGTACTTGAGCTCCAGGGCCTCCTCGCGGGCGCGGTAGGAGGCGTCGAACTCGGTGCGGGCCTTGTAGATCTGGTCGTCGTAGGCGAGGATGAGGTTCTTCTCCTTCTGCATGAGGAGGTCCTCCATCTCCTTCTGGCGCGCGCGGATGGCCTCCTCGAGCATCTTCTCGCGCTGAGCGACCCCCAGCTCCATCTCGCGGCGGCGTTGGGCGATCTCGCGGTCGCGGGACTCCTCCCATTCCTTGCGCTCGCGGGCCAGGGCCTCGCGCTGGGCGGCCATCCATAGGTTCTCGCGCTCGCTCAGGGTCTCCTGCAGCGCCGCCTCGCGCTTGATCCAGGCCTCCTGGAAGCCGCTCTCGCCCGCGGCCAGCTCGGAGAGCCGCTCGTCGATGGTCTTCTTGAGCGCCGCCTCCTTCTGGCGGAACTTCTCCTGCAGCTCGGCCTCGCGGGTGCGGGACTCGATCATGAGCTGCAGGCGCAGGGCCTCGAGCTCCTCCTGCTGGCGGTGCCAGGCGTCCTCGACCTCCTTGGCCTTGCGGGCGGAGGCGGCCTCCACCTCCTTGACCCGGGAGGCGTATTTCTCCTCCAGCTCCTGGCGCATGGCCGTGAAGGCCGCCTCCTTCTGCCGGAAGCTCTGCTCCAGGCGCTCGCGGTCGGCGTTGAGCAGGCTCTCGCGCTGGCCGATCCACTCGCGCTCGCGCAGGTCCCAGGCGTCCTGCAGGGCCTTCTGCTCCCGGGCGAAGCGGTCGCGCAGCGAGGTCTCCTGGGCGGAGACGCGCTCCTCCAAGGCCGCTTTCTGCGCCGCGAGCTCGGCCTCATAGGCGGCCCGGTGCTGGCCCTCCTTGGCCGCGCCCTCGATCTTGAGCGCCGTCTCCTTGGCGAAATACTCGTCGCGCAGGGCCTTGGCCTGCATCGCGGCCGCCGACTCCGCCTCGGCCTTGAGGGCCGCGGACTGCGCCTGCAGAGCGGCACGCTCCTCGTCGAGAGCGGCGCGCTTGGCGGCGAGCTCGCGCTGCGCCTGCGCCGCCGCCTCCTCGCGCTCGCGGCGGCTCTCCTCCTCCCACTGGACCTGCAGGGCGCGCTGGCGGCCCTCGCAGGATTTCTCCAGCGCCGCGTACCGCGCCTCGAGCTGCCGGCGCTCCTCGGCCAGGCGCCGGCGCATCGCGTCGTCGAGCTCCTGGAGCCTCAGGTCGTACTGGGCCTGCAGGGCCGCGGACTCGGTCAGCGATTTCTCGGCCAGCTCCTTGCGCAGGCCGTCGTAGGCGTCGTCGTGGGCCTTGATGGCCTGGGACTGCTCCGAGGAAAGCGCTTGGCGCAGGGCCGCCTCGCGCGCCGCGGCGGACTGGGCCAGCTCCTTCTGCTCGCGCAGATACAGCTCCTGCAGGCGGCGGCGCTCGGCGTCGATCTCCGCCGAGAACTCCCCGCGGGCCCGGGCCAGGTCCGCGTGGTGCTCGGCCAGCAGGGCTTTCTCGCGCTCGGACCATTCGCCGCGCAGACGGGCCTCCAGGCCGGCCTCCCGGGCGGCCAGGGCCTCATCCTTGCGCCGATAGGAGGCTTCCAGGTCCGCCCGCTCGGCCTCGATGGACTTGCGGCTGGCCGCCAGGCTGTCGGCGAGCCGGCCTTGGTGGGAGGCCCATTGCGCCTTCTCCTTCTCGCTCCAGGCCGTCTGCATGTCCTCGAAGCGCTTGGCCAGCTCCTGCTGCTTGGCCCGGTAGGCGTCCTGGAGCTCGACCTGCTGGCGGAAGATCTCCTCCTCCTTCTTCTGGCAGGCCGCCTGCTGCGCCTCCAGCTTGGCCAGGAGCGCCGCCTCGCGCTCGGAGGTGGCGCGCTGGAGACCGTCGCGCTCCAGCTCGAGTTGCGCCCTCCCCTTGGAGAGGACCGACTCCAGCTCCTTCTGGCGCTGCGCGATGAGCTCCTTCTCCCGGAGCTGCAGGGCCTCCTGCTGGGCCTGGTACTTGGCGGCGAGCTCCTGGGCGCGGCCCTCGTAGTGCCTGAGCACGTCCCGGTGGCGCTCGGCGGTCTCGGCCTCCAGGCGGGTCTCCTTGACGCGGAAGTTCTCCTCTTGGAAGCGGCGCTCGGCCTCGAGCTTCTCCTGCAGGCGCCCCCATTCGGCCTCGTGCTTGCGGCTGTAGGACTGCTCCAGCTCCTCCAGGCGGCGGGAATGCTCGGCCGCGAGCTTGCCCCGCTGCGCCTCGAGCGCGTCCTCCTGGCTCTTGAGGCGGGCCTCGTGGTCGGCGAGCTTGGCCTGGAGCTTGCCTTCCAGGGCCGCCTCCTCGCGGGCCATGACCTCGCGGTCGTGCTTGAGCAGGTCCTCCTCGTATTTCTCGTAGCGGCGCCGGAACTCCATCTCCTTGGCCTTGATCTGCTCGTCGAGGAGCCGCTGCTGGCCCTCCAGGTCGCGCTCCCGGGAGCGGACGAGGTCGGCCTGGATGTTGAGGCGCTCCAGGAGCGACTGCTTGGTCTCCTCCAGCGCCTTCTCCTGGTGCCGCAGGACGGACTGCATCTCGCGCTCGCCGTCGGCGCGGGCGGTCTTGACCGCGTCGATGACCTCGCGGCGCAGCGTCCCGAGCTGGGCCTCCTTGTCGGCCAGCTCGCGCTTGAGGGCGTCGATCTGGAGCTGGAGCTGGTCGCGCTCGTCCTTGACCCGCGCGTCCTCCTCGCGGCGCACCTCCAGGCGCAGCTCCTCGCGCAGCTGGAGCTCCATCTTGCCGTGGTCCTGGACCGCGGCTTCCCAGACATGGATGGTCTCTTTCCAGCGCTTGACCGCCTCCTCCTTCCGGGAGACCTCCTCGGAGAGCTTCCGGACATCCTGGGCGGCCTGCGCTTTGTCGGCGCGCAGCGTGGAGAGCTCCGCCTCCATCTTGCGGATGCGCTCCAGGGCCCAGCGCAGGGCCAGGCGGGCGGTCTCCAGGTCGTTGACCGCGGCGGTATCGAAGAATTCCTTGTCCTGGTCCATGGCGGCTTCAGGATAATGACAGGAGGATGTTACATTTTCAAGAACGGTGCGCGGATGCGGTCGGTTGCCTGCTCAGTTCCTTTTATGGAAGAATGTAGTATCACCGTGACGGCATAAGCCTCCAATTCCGGTCTTCGGCCTGCGACATGGACAACGACACCCAGCAGCGCGACGCGGCGGGAGCCGGTCTCCTGGCCAGCGTCGCCTCCGCCGCCCATACCTTGCTCACCTCGGCCAACTTCGACCAGGCCGTCATGCGCGCGGTCGACTCCGTGGGGCGCGCCCTGGACGTGGACCGCATCTGCGTCTTCGAGATGCATCCGCATCCTCAGACCGAGGAAGCCTTGGTCAGCCGGAGCCATGAGTGGCGCCGGGACCCGGCCCTGTCCGAGCCCACCCCCATCCAGGATATCTCGCTGCAGGGCAACCTCCCGCGCTGGCACGCGGCCCTCTCCGCCGGGAACTCCCTCGAGGGCATGGTGCGGGAGATGCCGCCGGCCGAGCGGGCTTTCCTCGAGCCCTTGGGCAGCAAGTCCATCCTGGTCGTGCCCATCATCATCCAGGAGCGCTGGGCGGGCTTCCTCTGCTTCCACGACTGCCGCCGCGAGCGGGGCTGGAGCGGCGACGAGAAGTCCATCCTGCGCACCATGGCGGCGTGCGTGGGCGGCACCTTGGCGCGCCGCCAGGCCGACCAGGCCACCCGGGCCTCGGTGCGCAAGTACCGCAGCCTCTTCGAGACCAGCCGCGACGGCATCGTCATAGCCGACATGGAGGGCCGCATCGAGGACGCCAACCGGGCCTTCCTGGAGATGACGGGCTACGGCTTCGATGAGCTCTCGGGCCGGACCTACCAGCAGCTGACCCCGGTGCGCTGGGCCAAGCTCGACGGCGACGTGCTCGGCGAGCAGGTGCTCAAGCGGGGCTACTGCGACGAGTACGAGAAGGAGTACATCCGGCGCGACGGGGCGGTCATCCCGGTCACGGTGCGCATCTGGCTGGTGCGCGACGAGCAGGGCCGGCCCTCGCGCATGTGGCGCATCACGCGCGACATCTCCGAGCGCCGCCGGATGGAGGAGTCCCTGCGCGCCAGCGAGCGCCAGCTGCGCACCATGGTCGACAAGCTGCCCGTCGGCGTGTGGCTGACCGACGCCCAGGGCAAGATCGTCCTGTGCAACCAGGCCGGGGAAGGCATCTGGGGCGGGGTCCGCTTCTCCGGCATCGAGCAGTACGGCCAGTACCCGTCCTGGTGGCACGGCACCGGGCGGCGCATGCAGCCGCACGAATGGGCGCCGGTGCGGGCCCTCTCGCGCGGCGAGACCTACGTCAACGAGATCATCGACATCGAGACCTCGGACGGCCGGCGCAAGACCATCTCCCACTCCGCCATCCCGGTGCGCGACGACGCCAACCAGATCACCGGCATCGTGGTCATCAACGAGGACATCACCGAGCGCAAGCGCGCCGAGTCGCGCCTGCGCGACAGCGAGGAGCGCCACCGCCGCATCACCCAGGCGCTCTCCGACTACGTCTACACCGTCCATGTCGAGGACGGCCGGGCCGTGTCCACCGAGCACGGCGCGGCCTGCGAGGCGGTCACCGGCTACACCCGCGACGACTTCGCCTCCAACCCCTACCTCTGGCTGCGCATGGTGGTGGAGGCGGACAAGGCCGCGGTGCTGGAGCAGGGCCGGCGCCTGCTGGCCGGGGAGAAGCCGGGGCCCTTCGAGCACCGCATCGTGCGCAAGGACGGCCAGACCCGCTGGGTGCGCAACACCTCGGTGCCCCACTTCGACCCTCAGGGCAAGCTGCTCTACTACGACGGGGTCATCCAGGACATCACGGACCGCAAGGAGGCCGACGACGCCCTGCGTCTGACCCAGTTCGCCATGGACCACTGCGCCATCCCCGTGTTCTGGATCGGGCCTTCGGGCCGCTTCCTCTACGCCAACGAGGCCGCGGCGCTGTCCTTGGGCTATCCCCGCGAGCAGCTCCTCTATCTGGGCATGCCGGACATCAACCCCGACTTCCCGCTGGACCGCTGGTCCGCGCACTGGGCGGAGCTCAAGCGCGCGAAGGTCCTGCGCTGGGAGGGGCGCGCCTGCAGGCAGGACGGCCGGGTCTTCCCGGTCGAGATCACGGCCAACTACCTGGAGTTCAACGGGCGCGAGTACGACTTCACCTTCGTGCGCGACATCGGCGAGCAGCGGCAGGCCCAGGACTCGGTGCGGGAATCCCGGGAGATGCTCCGCCTGGTCCTCGACCACATCCCCCAGCGGGTGTTCTGGAAGGGGCGCGATTTCCGCTATCTCGGCTGCAACCGGCCCTTCCTCCAGGACGCCGGTCTCAAGGACGCCGGTGATATCCTGGGCAAGGAGGACACGGAGCTGTCGTGGAAGGAGAAGGCGGCGGCCTACCGCGTCGACGACCAGGCCGTGATGGACCAGGACCGGCCCAGGCTCGACTGCGAGGAGTCCCAGCCGGCCGCGGGCCGCGAGCCCCGCTGGATCAAGCTCAGCAAGCTGCCTCTGCACGACAAGGACGGCAAGGTCATCGCCGTGCTGGGCACCTATGAGGACGTGACCGAGCGCCGGCGGGCCGAGGGCGCCCTGCGGGAGTCGGAGACCAAGTACCGCATCGTGGCGGACAACACCCGCGATTGGGAGTTCTGGTTCGCGCCCTCGGGGGAGTTCCTCTACGTCTCGCCTTCCTGTCAGCAAGTCACCGGCCGCGCGCCGCAGGAGTTCCTGTCGGACCCCGGCCTGCTGCTCAGCATCATCCACCCCGAGGATCGGCCGGGGTTCCAGAGCCACCGCAATGAGGCGGTGGAGCACCGGACACCGGGCGAGCTCGAGTTCCGCATCGTCCTGCCCGACGGCACCCAGCGCTGGATCGGCCATGTCTGCCAGCCCGTGTTCGACGCGGAGGGTCGTTTCCTAGGCACGCGCGGCAGCAACCGCGACATCACCGAGCGCAAGACGGACGAGGAATCGCTGCGCTTCAGCCAGTTCGCGGTGGACAACTGCTCCATCCCGGCCCATTGGGTGGATCCCCAGGGGCGCTTCCAGTACGTCAACGACGCGGCCTGCCGGGCCTTGGGCTACACCCGCGCGGAGCTCCTGGCTTTGTCGGTCTGGGACGTGGACGCGGGCATGAAGGCCGAGGCCTGGGACGGTTTCTGGAAGAAGCTGCGCGAGCAGCGCAGCCTGATGCTGGAGACGCGCGAACGCGCCAAGGACGGCCGCGTCTACCCGGTGGAGGTCGCCTGCAGCTATCTGGAGCATGGCGGTCGGGAGCGCTGCTTCGCCTTCGTGCAGGATATCACCGAGCGCAAGCGCTCGGAAGAGAGCCAGGGCAGCTAGGTCCCGGGGGGGGCCTTCGCGGCCGTGACCCGGAGGACGGCTTCCCGGAGCTGCCTCGGGTCGAAAGGCTTCTCGAAGAAGCCCGCCACCGAAGGCACGGACTCGAACGGCAGGCGCATGTCGTCCTTGGCCGTGACCACGAGGATGGGCAAGGACGCCGTGCGCGGGCAGTTCTTGATGGCGATGGCCGCGGTGTAGCCGTCCATGATGGGCATCATCACATCCAGGATCACGACGTCGGGCAGGGCCGCGGCCTCGTCAACGGGGTCCACGCCCAGTGCGCGCAGGGCTTCCTGGCCGTTCTTGGCCGCGGAGACCGCATGCCCGGATTTCTCCAGGATGAACGTCAGCAGGGCCACGATGGGGTCTTCGTCGTCGACGACGAGTATCTTGGCCACGGCGCATAATTTATATCATATTCGCCGGAGCCTATGGACACCAACGCGGCGACAGGCCTAGTGCGGGAGGTGCGCGGCTTCCTGGCCGGTCTGCGCCTGGAACTGCCTGAAGTGTTCCGGAAGCCTCCTGCGGCCCCGGTCCCT
Organism: Elusimicrobiota bacterium; assembly: GCA_026388095.1. Taxonomy (NCBI): domain Bacteria; kingdom Pseudomonadati; phylum Elusimicrobiota; species Elusimicrobiota bacterium. The sequence continues at coordinate 20,952 of JAPLKL010000046.1, forward strand.
CCCCAGGTCCGGCAGCGCCTTGCCGGGCCGGCGGATCCGGTGCGCGAGCTTTTTGAGTCGCGGGTGAGGCACTGGAGCGCGGCGATGTCGGTCGCGCCCAAGCGCGTCTTCCTCAAGAACCAGAGGACGCTCTGGGGCAGTTGCTCCACGCGCGGCAACCTCAACTTCAATCGGGTGCTGGCGCACGCCCCGGCCGAGATCGTGGACTACGTGGTCATCCACGAGCTGGCGCACCTCAAGGAGATGAACCACTCCCGCCGCTTCTGGGCCGTGGTCGAAGCGTGGTGCCCGGAGCAGAAGCAGCGCCGCCGCTGGCTGCGCCGGAACGTCTCATTGCTGAAGCGCCCGGCGTTCCGCTGAGACCCGCAGCGGCGCGCCCTCTCCGCGGGCGGGCCTTGACAGCCAGACAGTCCGAAGTTAACATTTGGGAAGTCCACATTTGTTGATCACTCGCCATGCGCTATGCCCGACTGTTGAGCGCGCTGGACAGGGCAGGCCTCTCCCCGGAGAGAGCCGCGCGAGAGCTCGGGGTGTCAGGCATGACGCTGCGGCGGTGGCGCGACAAGCCTAGAAACGAGCAGCTCCCTGAGATATACCGTTTGGCGATCGCGCCGCTCTTGCGCCGGCTCGTCGGCGAAGGCATCCTGCATCCCGAAGACCCCGATGTGGTCGCGGCTTTTGTCTCCGCGGAAGACCCTTTCCAGAAAACCCTCCGGGATTTCGGGATCACGAACGAGGCCCTGCGGTCCCCCGGCGAGAGCCGGGACGTCGTCGCCAAGGGCTTGGCACGGATCGGCGAGAACGAACACCGTCAGGACCAAGTCCGGAACTCCGGCCGGATGCTCGCGCATTTCAAGGCCATGGGAGAGGAATGGCGCGGCCGCATCGACGATCTCATGCTGGCCCTACGTTCTCACGAAATCGCTATCCTTGATAAGTTCGTCGCTTTCGGCGCCCTATTCTACCTCATCACTCCCTTCGACCAGATCCCGGACTACATCCCCGTCATCGGCCTCAGCGACGATTTCATTGTGCTGGGCATCGCCGTCCTTTATTACCATCGGCGTTTTCCGCATCTTTTTCGTGGTCGAGCGCGGAAACAAGACAAAGGCGATGGCCTAAGCCAATCAAAAAGGATTTGAAGCTTCTATTCCTTCTGTCCATGCTGGCCGCGCCGCCCGCCAGGGCATCCACACCTCCCATCGCTCCCCAGCCGGAGCGGTCTACCCAGGCGGACGAGTTGCCCGCTATGGTCAAATTGGTCATGCGGCCGACCAAGGGCGGCATGTTCCTCTATTTGCCTTCAATAGACACCGATCCCAACAGCGGCGTGACGGCCGGCATCATGCCGGTCTGGGTGGTGATGGCCGCATCGGATACGGTGCGGCGCATCTATGTGACCAATCTGACCTACAATCCTCACTTCGGCGTCACCGCAGGCTGCGAGGTGTTCTCTTTCCTCTCGTCGCGGAGCAATCTCCATACCGACTTATCGTTTTCGCAGTACTGGAACCGCGAAGTGAGCGCCGCTTACAGCACGGTGATCCCCTTCAAAAGGGAGGTGGACTTCCACGGACACGTCGAGTACTCGCGGGACGGGTCCAAGCGCTTCTTCGGATTCGGCCCCAACAGCGCCAAAAGCGGGGAATCCAACTATACTCTCGACACGATCAATTACCGCGTGTCGGGGTCGGTCCCCTTGAGGGAAGGATCCCCGTTCAACGCCGGAGTCATGCATGCATTCATGGCGAACAAGGTGGGCGGGTCGTTCCCGGGAATCCCGGACACCATAGCGCTCTATCCCACGGTGGTTCAGGATGTCGCCCAGCGCCACCACAACGTCTCTTTCCGCGGTTTTCTCAACTATGATACGCGCGACAGCCCCGTCACGACCTCCCGCGGCACCTATGCCGAGACCTTCATCGGCATGGGCGACAAGAGCCTTTTCAGCCAGTACGATTACTATCGCTACGGCATGGAGCTCAAGCACTTCCGGCCCACGATCGGCGAGGACGAGCGGGAGCCCAGATTCATATCGGCCAGCCGCGTCCGTTTCGAGAACTTGGTGGGCACGGTGCCTTTCTGGCTGATGCCGAATCTGGGCGGGAAATACAGCCATCGCGGCTATGGCGAGGGCCGGTATATCGACCAAGGGATGTTCATGATCGAAGGCGAACAGCGCTGCCGGCTCCATGCCATGAGGATATCCGGGGTCATGACCTCCTTCTGGCTGGACCCTTTCTTGGGCGTCGGCACGGTGTTCCCGGAACTCGACCTCATGCAGGCCAAGTACTTCCATCCGGTCGTGGGCGCGGCCCTGCGGGTCGTGGGCCGCCCGCAGATCGTCGGCTCGGCTGATTTCGGCTACGGGCAGGAAGGGCTCAAGGTGTTCTTGGACATTGATTACTCCTTCTAGCTCTCGCGGCCTTCAATTGACAGACAGAAAGGAGGAAAACGATGGGTGACCAGCTTCAAGAGCAAAGGGGTATCAGCGATAAGCACCACGAAAAGGTCGAGGCCGCCAAAGCCTCTCCCCACGTGCACGTCCCGCGGCTGATCACCAGCCAACATGGCCATGCGCACGTGCACGGCACGGGAACCGTCGGGCGATTCAACAACAGGCTCGCCGTGCTGATCACGCAGAGCGTGGGCACCATGTGGGCAGCGTACCTCTTTTTCCTCATCGCTTTGGTGTCGATGCCGCAGGCGTGGGCCGCCTTCATCAAGGGCGACACGGTCACCGGCGTGTCGTGGCTGAGCCAGTCCTTCCTCCAGTTGGTGCTTCTGCCCATCATCATCGTCGGACAGAACGTCATCTCGGCCAGCCAGGACGCCCGCGCGGAGGCCGATCACCTGACCCTGACCGCGCTGCATGCGATCAATATCCGCCAGCTGGCGATTCTGGAGCAGCAGCAGAAGATCCTGGACTTGCTGCACCAAAAGAAGGCCTAGGGAGGATACCGGCGATTGAGCCGCTTTTGATATCATCAGCGGGCATGGGTGAGACGGAGAATGGATATCGCCGGATAGGCCGCCTCGTGGTCCGCATCATCTTGGCGGCCGGCTTCCTCCTTCCCGGCCGGGCCTTCGGGCAGATGATCGCGAAAGCGGCGCCGGTCCCGGAAGCGCCGACCGCTGTCCTGCCTGAGACGGCCTCGCGCTACAGCATCCATTTCCAGACCACGCTCATCGACCAGGGCCACGCCCGTTTCACGGCTCCCTACACCGGCAAGAATAGCCTCCGGCCCGAACCGGAGAGCGCCAACTCGGTCACCGCCACGCTGTTCCTGGGCCTGCGCCTGCTGCCGGGCACGGAACTCTACCTCGATCCGGAGATGTCGGGCGGCCGCGGCATGAGCGGGGCGCGCGGCGTGGCCGGCTCCGGCAACGGGGAGACCTACCGCATCGGCGACGCCCAGCCGGTCATCTCCACCGCCCGCCTCTACCTGCGCCAGACCTTCGGTTTCGGGGCCGAGACCGAGACGCTCGCAGACGGCCCGAACCAGGTCGCGGGACCGGCCGCCGCCCACCGCCTGATGCTGCAGGCGGGCAAGTTCAGCGTGGCCGACAACTTCGACTGCAACGCCTACGCGACCGACCCGCGCACGCAGTTCATGAACTGGTCGCTGATGAGCTCCGGGGCCTGGGACTTCCCGGCCGACACCCGCGGCTACACCTGGGGGCTGCTGGCCGAATACCACGCCCCGGATTGGGCCTTGCGCGGCGCGGCCGTGGCGGAGCCCAAGGAGGCCAACATGCTGGACATGGACCGGCGCATCGGCCGCGCGCACGGTCTGGCCATCGAGGGCCAGCATGCCCTCCGCTTCGGGGAGCGCAAGGGCACGGCGCGCCTGCTCGCCTTCTACAACCAGGCGCATATGGGCAACTACGACGAGTCGCTGGCTCAAGCCGGCACTCCCGACGTGACCCTGACGCGCGCCTACGGCCGCAGCAAGTGGGGGCTGGCCTCCAGCGACGACCTGGAGTTGACCGGCCATCTGGGCGCTTTCATGCGCCTGAGCTGGAACGACGGCCGCAACGAGACCTGGGCCTTCACGGAGATCGACGCCTCTCAGGCGCTCGGCATCGAATTCAAGCCCGCGGATTGGGGACGGCCGCGCGATCGCTGGGGCCTGGGAGCGGTGGTCAACGAGCTTTCGGGACCGCACCGGCGCTACCTGGCCGCGGGCGGCTTGGGCGCCATCATCGGTGATGGGGGGCTTCACTACGGCCCGGAGATGATCCTGGAGACTTATTACAGCTGGCAGGTCCTCAAGGCCCTGGCGGTGAGCCCGGACGCCCAGTTCATGGTCAACCCCGGCTACAACCGCTCCCGCGGCCCGGTGCCGGTCTGGGGATTGCGCGTCCACGCCGAGTTCTAGAAGGGGGCCGGCCGGGAAAATCCGCAGGGCTTCATAATTTTGTAGAACAGTTGGGCCATGTCGGGCTACCCCAGCAACTTCACCTACCTCTCCTACATCATCGGCATCCCGGTGATCGACGCCGCCAGCGGCCGCCAGGTGGGGCGCGTGGTCGACATGGCCGCGGGCCTGCGCGAGATGTTCCCCCGCATCTCCGGCGCCATGATCTCGCGGGGGGGCTGGAACGGAGCGCGGGCCTACCTGCCCTGGAAGAACGTCAAGTCCTTGGAGCTGCGCAAGGCCTTGGTCGCCGAGGGCGCGGCCGAGGCCTTCGCCCAGGAGCCCAAGCTGGGCGAAAACGAGATCCTCATCAAGGAGACCTTCTGGGACAAGCAGATCGTGGACATCCACGGCTGCAAGGTCGTGCGGGTCAACGACCTGCATCTGCTGCGCGAGGACCAGAACCTCTGGGTCGTGCACATGGACGTGGGCATCCCGGGGCTGCTGCGCCGGCTGGGCTGCTTCGGGCCGTGCGACTGGCTCTTCAAGCTGGTCTTCTCGGTCCCGATGCGGGAGAAGTTCATCTCCTGGAAGTTCGTCCAGCCCATCACTTCCACCATCGGCAGCGACGCGTTGGCCCTGAAGGTCCACCACTCCAAGCTCTCCGAGCTGCATCCCGCGGACCTGGCCGAGATCTTCATCGACCTGGGCACCGACGAGCGCCTGCTCATCCTGCAGTCTCTCGACGACGCCACGGCCGCGCAGGCCTTCCAGGAGATGCCGCTGTCGGCGCGCGTGCAGATGGCCGAGACCATCCCGGAGGGGCGCCTGGCCGGACTGGTCGACGGCATGGCCATGGACGAGGTCGTGGACCTCGTGGCCCAACTGCCCAAGAAGAAGAAGGACGCCCTGCTGCGCCGCTTGCCCGCGGAGAAGGTCGCGCAGGTGAAGGGCCTCTTGGAGGTGTCCCGCCGCGTGGCCGGCAGCATCATGAACACCGCATTCCTCTCCGTTCGGCGCGACGCCACCGCGGCCCAGGTCCTGGAGCAGGTCAAGGCTGAGGCCAAGCGCGTGGAGTCGATCTACCACACCTACGTGCTCGACGAGAACGACGAGCTGGTGGGCGTGGTCACCTTGCGCCAGCTCCTGACCGCGCCTGCCGACGCGCCGGTGGCCGGGTTCATGCGCAAGCGCGTGGTGCGGGTCGCGCTGGACACCAACATCAAGGACGTGGCCGACATCTTCCTAAAGTACGACTTCACCGTGCTGCCCGTCGTGGACCGCCGCGGCCGGGTCCAGGGCACCATCACCATGAAGGACTCCGTGGAAGCCGTCTTCCAGCAGGTGCGCAGCGAGGCCGAGGTGGTGAAATGAGCGAGGCCGCGGCGCCCGGCCTGGCCAAGGGCTTCTTCGAGCGGCTCAAGGAGCGGCCGGCCCTGCGCAACCTGTTCATCTTCCTGAGCATACTCGGCCCCGGCATCATCACGGGCAGCGTGGACAACGACGCGGGCGGCATCACCACCTATTCCGTGGCCGGAGCCCTGTACGGCTACAACCTCATCTGGACCCTCATCCCTTCCTTCGTGGCCCTGTTCGTGGTTCAGGAGATGAACGCGCGCATGGGCATCGTGACGGGCAAGGGCCTGGCCGACCTCATCCGCGAGAACTTCGGCGTCAAGATCACCTTCTTCATCTTCATCGGCCTGCTGATCGCGGACATCGGCAACACCGCCACCGAGTTCGCGGGCGTGGCCGGCAGCATGTCCATCTTCGGCATCAGCAAGTACCTCTCCGTGCCCTTGGCCGCGGCGGGGGTCTGGATCATGGTGGTCAAGGGGGATTATAAGGTCGCGGAGCGCATCTTCCTGGTCTTCAGCGTGTGCCTCTTCTCCTACATCGTCTCCGCGGTCCTGGCCAAGCCGGACTGGCACGCGGTGGCGAGGAGTTCCCTCCACCCGCAGATGCATCTCGACAGCGACTACCTGAGCATGACCTTGGGCATCATCGGAACCACCATCGCGCCCTGGATGCAGTTCTACATGCAGTCCTCGGTCATCGAGAAACGGCTCAAGATCGAGGAATACCGCTACGTGATCTGGGACGTCCTGCTGGGCTGCGTGGCCACCGTGGTGGTGGCCTTCTTCATCATCGTGGCCTGCGCGGCCACTTTGCACGTCAACGGGGTCAAGATCAACGAGGCGGCGGACGCGGCCATGTCGCTCAAGCCTTTCGCCGGGCCTTTCGCCTCTGAACTCTTCGCCTTCGGCCTTTTCGTGGCATCGGTCTTCTCCGCCACCATCCTGCCTCTGGCCACGGCCTTCTATGTCTGCGAGGCCTTCGGCTTCGAGGCCGGCATCAACAAGAAGATCCACGAGGCTCCGCAGTTCTACGCCCTGTTCACCTTCATCATGGCCGTGGCCGTGGGCATCATCCTGCTGCCCCACGCGCCCTTGATCGCAATCACCATCTGGACCCAGGTCCTCAACGCCATGCTCCTGCCTGTGGTGCTCATCTCCATGATCCTCATGGTCAACAGCCCGAAGATCATGGGCGAGCATGTGAACAACCGCTTCCAGAACTGGGTGGGCTGGATCACCACCGTGATCCTCCTCGGGTTGACCGTCATGCTGCTCATCCAGCCGGCTCTGCCCATCCTCAAGAAGCTTTTCGGATAACGTCCGAGGGCTCCGGCATGATCTTCAAGCTCATACCTCTGCTGTTCGGGGCCTACTTCACCTACGCGGGCCTGGGCTCCTTGGCTTTGGCCGCGTTCGGCGCGCGCGCAGACGCCCTGGTCGACGAGACCGTGATCAAGACCGTAAAGGAAGTCCCGGCCGCGGACGGCACGGCCCCGACCTATGTGATGCGGACCAAGGTCTCCTACCACTTCGAAGTCTGCCCGAAGCATCCTCAGGCACCCGAAGGCCTCTGCGCCACGGCCGAGGGCTCGGACACCTGGATCCTGCGCACCCCTTACTCGGTCCTGGCGCACGACAAGGGCTACGCCGTGCCCGTGGTCTTCCTGAGCTTCGCTCCGGGGCTCAACGCGGTGCGCCAGCCCAAGCATCTCGTCGTCTACGGCCTGCTGGAGCTCCTGCTGGGCCTGGCCATCGTGGTCTTCGAGGTCCAGGTCCTGCGGCGGGAGCGGCGTGAACGGCTGGCCGGCGCCGGCGACGCGCCCCTCCCGTCGGCCGAGCCCCAGGACTCGTGGCGCGAGCTGGAGAAGCCCATCGTCTCGGGCGGATCAAGACCGCCGGGGCCGGACGAGGACATCCGGCCGTCTTAGGCTCGGCGGGTCAGTGCGGCGGCGGGTAGGGCCGCGGGACCGTGGGCACGGTCTGCCACTGGGAACGGTCCAGCGGCGCGCGGTGGAAGTAGTCCACGACCCCGCCGGCCGCGTCGCGGCCGAACGCGCGGCTCGACGGGATCTGCGGCAGGCGCACCCAGACCACCGCCAGCAGGTCCTCGGCCAGAGACTTCTCGAAGGGGGAAAGCTGCCGGCCGAGAAGCTCCGCGTCATAGGCGCCGGCCAGGCTCAGCACGTCGCCGCCCAGGCTGTCGAAAGCCGCGCGGGGAAAGAGGTGCGTCGGCTCTTGGCGCAGGGACTCGTAGATGGCCTTGCCCGCCTCCTTGTCCTGGAGCCCAACCACCCCGGAGAGCAGCTTCGCCACGAGCACCGGCGTCTTGCCCTGCTCGGGGAAGTTCCAGCCCGCCTGGCGCAGGGGGTCCACGATCATGGCCGTGCAGGGGTTGGTGGTGCGGTCGTACTTGATCTCGTGGGAGTAGTACTTGGCGTAGAGGCCCTTGAAGCCCTCCTGCAGCTGCAGGGGCAGGCGCTGGTCCTTCATGACCAGCACCAGCATATCGGTCGGCCGGTACCAGCTCTGGCCGCTGTTGAGGTCGGTCATGTACTTGTCCATCGGGACCATGCTCGCGATGATGCCCTTCTCGCTGACCGAATCCATGCTGTAGAAATTGTCGAACATCCAATCGGCCATGCTCCCGCCGGCGGGGAAGCGGCCCGTGAACATGCTGAAGTGGCCGGCCAGAGACTCGTCGTCGTCGCCCTGGCCGCCGTTGAGCATGAAGCCCATCACCGGCTGGCCTTCCCAGCCGCGGCCCGCCCCCGGCTTCTCCCAGAGCAGCTTGGTCTGGAACGGCTTGCGCGCGCCGCCATCGTCCGCGCCCACCAAAGCGTCGATGTCGGCCTTGTTCCTGGCGTCGGCCGAGGGCAGTCTCGCGGGGTCGATGCGGAAATCCTCGGGCCAGATGGTGCGCGCGACCAAGGAGCGCACCCCGCCGCGCTCCACGTACTCGCCGCGGATGCGTACGGTGCGCCCCTGGTAGAAAGCCAGGCTGGAGGCGTCGAAGTAGGAGCGGTTGGAGCCGATCTGGGCCGTGAGGTCGAACGGCAGCACGCTGCCGTCCTTGAGGCGCACGGTGCGGCCGTCCGCGGAGATGGCCGCGCCCTCCACCATCTCATGCGAGCCGATCCAGACCATGGCGGGCGGGCCGGCCTTGGGCGTGGCGATGACGTCGTCCAATAGATACCATTTGCCCTCGACCGGGCCGCGGCAGGTCTCGCAGCGGCCGGTGCCCAGCACGAAATCATCCTCAGGATAGAGCCCCACGTACCCGGAGCTGATGCCTCGGGCTGATTCCGGCAGCGTCGCAGCCGGGGCGGCGGAGGCCTGAGGCTGCTTTTTTGGCGCAGCCGGAGCGAGGACGGCGGCTGGACGCGCTCGATAAGGAGGAACGACCACGGCCTGAGCGGCGAAAGGAGCGAAGCGCGAGCCGTCGAAGACCGCGGCGGCCGCGGCCCTCGCGTCGAGGAGGTTGCCGAGCGCCTGTTCGAGCGCCGCGGCGGGCAGAGCCGAGCTGACGCAGAGCCAGCCGAAGAGGAGGAGTCTTTTCACGACCCTCCGATTATATCAGTCATTCTCGCAAGAGGCCTGGGCCCGGGTGCCCAGGGCGGGGCGGGACTTTAGGCCCGTCCGGCGGCTTTCGGTTGCGGACGAGCTGGCAGGCCGCTGATAAAGTCCGTTCTGCGAGCGCCCGGCGGCCGACTGCCGGGCGCAACCGACCCGCGAAGCGGGGCGGCAGAACCCAGCCGATAGGTTGCACGAAGGATGGCGCCTTCGGCGCGACTGGCGAGCCTTCGGCTCCCAGCCGATAGGTTGCACGAAGGATGGCGCCTTCGGCGCGACTGGCGAGCCTTCGGCTCGCCAGTTCGGGGACGGACTGTTGCCCGCTACCGAAAGCACTGTGTCCGGACACAGTGCTTCCCGCTGGAGGGTTTATCAGCACCCTGCTAGCGCTGGTCCGCTCGCGGAACGGACTCCATCAGCGCCCGGCTAGTCCTTCCCGGCGGCGGCAGCCGCGGGCCCTTCGGGTATGAGAGAAGGGCTGTCCTTCAGGGACCGGAGACCCTTGCCCGCGGCCGCGGTGATGCGCGAGAGCCAAAAGGCCCCGGCCAAGGTCACGGCCAGGCCCGCCACCTGAGTCGGATGGACCTGCTCGCGGCCCAGAGCCCATGAGAACAGCATGGTCAAGGCCGGGTAGGAGAGCAGGAACGCCGTGGCCTTGGCCAAGTCCATCCTCAGGATGGTCACGTACCAGAGCAGCAGGGCCAGGGCGTTCATGAGCAGGCCTTGCGCGGCCAGGACGCCCAAGGCGTCCGGAGACCAGCTCCAGCGCCCGCCGTGCAGCAGGGCCCAGGCGGAGAACGGAGCCAGGATGAACAAGCCGAAGAAGTTCCGGGTCCCGGAGATGAGCACGGCATCGAGGTCCTTGGGCAGGCGCTTGGCGATCACGTGGGAGACCTGGTACATCCACGGGGTGAGCAGGATCATCAGGTCGCCCTTCCAGCGCAAAGAGCCCAGGTCGTGCGCCAGGATCAGGCCGGTGCCGGCCACGACCAGCAGGCTGGCCGCGATCTGGGCTGGGCCGATGGCCTCGCGCAGGAGCCAGGCCGACAACAGGGCGGAATAGAGCACCTCGACCTGCGCCATGACGGCCGCGTTGGCCGGCGTCGTGTAGCGCAAGGCCTGCAGATAGATGAGCGAGGCCGAGCAGCTCAGCGCCCCCATGGCCAGCAGCGGCAGGCCGACGTCTGCCGAGAGGGCCCGGCGCCAGCGGCCGCCGGCCAGGAGCCAAGGGAGCATGGCCGCCAGGCCCAGGAGCATGCCGGCGTGGAAGAAGAGCGGAGTGCTGTAGCGGCTCAGGCCGCTCTGCCCGATGATGGGCCAGAAGGCGTTGAGCAGCCAGCAGCCGACCAGCGCGGCGAAGGGGGGCACGACGGGATTATAGCAACTCGGGCCGTCGCTAAAGCTTGACGGGGAGCAGGACCAGGTCGTATTGGGCTTCGTCCTGGTCCTCGGGAGGCAGGAGCGGGACGTGCAGGACCTCCGTCTGCAGGAGCAGAGCGGCGGCCTCCTGGCGCCGTTGCCGGCTCATCTCCCGGTAGGGTCTGGCGTCCTCTTCCAGGTAGTCGCTGCGATAATCCCTATGGCGGACCGCTACGTCGAAGCCGCTGCCGTCCTCGCGCGGGACGCGCAGCGAATAGCGGCCGGCGGAATCGGTCTGCGCGCGCAGGCTCTGTCCGGAGGAGCGGGAGGTGAAGGTCACTTGCGCGCCTGCGACCGGCTTGAGGCTGAAGAGGTCGTAGACCAGGCCGTGCACCTTCCAGTGCTCAGACCGGGCCGGCTTGCCCGCGGCGACAGGGACGCCGGCGCTGACGGCGGGGCCGGCCGGAGCCCGAGCCGCGGTCTTGACGGCTGCCAGCGGGACGACGGCGCTTTCGACGGGGGCGGCAGGGGCGGGCGGCGCGGCCGGCGCGGGGGCGCTGCTGGGCTTCTTGCTGTCCGCCGGGTCCGGGATCTCGTGATCCTCCGACATCCAGCGGGCGGCGGCCGTCACCGGGCCTGCGTACTTCGCCAGGGTCTTGGGGTTCTGGTAGGCCCAGTACCCGGCACTGAGGACTGCGGCCACCAGCAGGATTCGCAGCAGGAGCTTCAGCCGCGATCGGGTGGGCGTTTCCCGGACCAGTATGATGTCGTGCATGATCTCGGAGCGCGAACGGGGCCTCATGCACACCGGGCAGGCGCTTTCCGTGGCCGCGATCTCGGAATTGCAGCCCAAGCACTTGACGCGATTCTGCATTGGCGCTGACATTATACCAGAGCGGCGCTAGGTGTTCGTCAGGACTTCATCGACCGTCGTGATCCCGCGCAGGACTTTGAGCCAGCCGCTGGTGCGCAGATTCCACATCCCCTTCCGCAACGCGACTTCCTGGAGCTTCAGCACATCCGCCTTCCCTTGCGCGATGATCTCCTTCATCTCGGGCACGAGGCGATACACCTCATAGATCCCGATGCGCCCCTGGAAGCCCGTATTGCAGCAACGGTCGCAGCCTTTCGCCTTATAGAACGTCAAGCCGCTGGGCAGGTCCGAGGCGGGGATCCGGGACTCCTTGAGCACCTGGCCCATGAGCGCCTCGTCCGGGACGTAAGGCTCGCGGCAGGACCGGCAAAGGACCCGGATCAGGCGCTGCGCGGCGACCAGCTCCAGGCAGCTGGAAAGGAGGAAGGGCTCCACGCCCAGGTCGAGGAGGCGCGGCGTGCAGGCGAGGGCATCGTTGGTGTGCAGCGTCGAGAGGACGAGATGTCCCGTCAACGAGGCGCGGACGCAGATCTCGGCGGTCTCTTCGTCCCGGACTTCGCCGACCAGGAGGATGTCCGGGTCCTGGCGCAAGAACGAGCGCAGCGCCGACGCGAAGGTCAGGCCTATGCTGGGTTTGACTTCGACCTGGGTCAGACCCTTCATCTTGATCTCCACGGGATCTTCGATGGTGAGGAAGTTCAGGCTCGGGGTCTTGATGGTATTGAGCAGGGCGTAGAGCGTGGAGGTCTTCCCCGAACCGGTGGGGCCGGTGAGGAAGATCATCCCATGGGGGAGGCTGGCCGCCTCCAGGAAATCCTTTTTCTGCCTGGCCTCGAGCCCGATCTTGTCCAGATCGAACTCGACGGCCTGCTTGTCGAGCAGGCGCAGCACGACTTTCTCGCCGAAGGCCGCCGGGCATGTGGACATCCGGATGTCGATGGGGCGGTCCTGGAGCTTGATGGAGAAGGCGCCGTCCTGAGGCAGGCGGCGCTCCGCGATATCGAGACGCGCCACGATCTTGAGACGGGACACCAAGGCCAGGAAGAGGTCCCGCGGCGGGGGGGTGCGCTCATAGAGCATGCCGTCGATGCGGAACCGCAATATGGGCTGGTCGTCGAATATCTCCAGATGGATGTCGGAAGCGCGTTCAGCGGCGGCCTGCTTGAGGATGGCGTTGACCAGTTGGATGGCCATGGGCGCGGCGGAATCGGAGGTCCCCTGGTCCAGGTTGAGCGCGCCGACCCCCAGGTCCACCGCCGCCCCCGGCTTGTCGGATGGCCTGGGGGCGTCCAGCGTCTGATTGATGAAGCCGCCCCGCGAGCCGTAGAGCGTGTCGATCTCGCGCAGGATCTGCGAGCGCGGCGCGATGAAGGGCTCGATCTGGAGCTTGGTCATCATCTGCAGGACTTCGACGACTCCGGAGTTCTCCGGGTCGGCGAACGCGATGGCGAGGATCTTCCCCTCGCGGAACAGCGGCACGGTCAGATTCTGGCGGGCGAAGTCCTCCGGCACGAGCTTGTCGAGGTTCTGGTCGGTTTCGACGCGCAGGAGCTTGTTCGATTGAGAGGCGAAGGGTATGGCGAACTGCTCGGCGACCGCGGCCGCGATGACTTCTTCGCTGGCCAAGCCCTCCTTGATCAGGGCTTCCGCGAAGGTCCACTTGTTGCGGTGCGCAGCCTGGTCGATCCTGACCCTCTGGGTGTCGGTGATGACGCCTTGCTGGATGAGGATGTCGGGGAGCTCGCGATTCTTGGCCATGGGCTACATATATAGCATATCGTGGCGGCCCTGCCAGGGCCAAGCCGCCGGACGCCTTGGGACGCCGTATTGACGGGCCGTCGGGCCGCCGCTATACTCTCTTTGTGCTGGAACTCGTAGCGAGCGGCTCGTGCTCCTTCGTCAGCCAGGGAGAGCGCTGGCGGCTCAAGGCCGGCGACCAGGGCCAGCGGAGCCTGCCGCTGCGCAAAGCCCCGTTCGCGGTGGGCCGCGCCCCGGACTGTCAGCTCGTCTTGCCCGACTCGGAGGCCCTCTGCCGCACCACCAGCCGCTGGCACTGCCACTTCCTCCAAAGCGAAGGCGGCTGGGTCGTGGCCGACGGCAGCCTCAAGCCCCTGCCCGGGACCGGCCAGCCCAGACCCAGCGTCTCCGGGACCTTCCTCAACGGCAGCCGGCTCTGGCGGCCCGCTCCCCTCAAGCCCGGAGATGTCCTTGCCGTGGGCCCCTGGGAACTGCGCGTCATCGACTCCCAGAGCCGGGGCGTGGACATCGACCGCGTCCTGCAGCGCATCGGCGAGGCGCCCGCCTTGGCGCTCGACGCCGCGGACGGCTCCAGCCGACTCGGCTTCAGCGGCCTCCAGGAGCTCTTCACCAAGCTCTATCGCATCCAGGACAGCGAGGAGAGCCTCTCCACCGTCCTCCAGTTCTCCCTGGATAAGATCCCCGCGGCCCAGGTCGCGGCCATCCTCACCTTCGCCCCGGACGGGACTCCCTCCGCCCGCGTCGCCTTGCAGAGAGCCGTGGGCCGCCTCTGCGACTTCCGCTTCAGCTCCGGGCTGCTCCAGTCCCTGCCCGCCGACCGAGCCTTCCTCCTCAAGTCCCGCATCCAGGACGCGACCCGCAGCCAGATGGAGGAGAACATCAGCTCCGGCCTGCTGGCGCCACTGCGCGGCCGCGACGAGCGCCTGGGCGTGCTCTACATGGACAACCGCAACTATGGCGGCTCCTTCCAGGAGGCGGACCTCCACTTGGCCAACGCCCTGGCCAGCGTCGCGGCCCTGCAGCTGGCCCTGGAGCGCCAGTCCTACCTGCTGCGCGTGGAGCAGAACATGAGCCAGTACTTCGGACCGGACCTGGTGCGCATGATCGTGGACTCCTCCCGGCAAGGCAAGCCGGTCAGCCTGGGCGTCAAGGAATGCGAGGCCACGGTCTTCTTCGTGGACATCAAGAGTTTCAGCGCCTTCTGCCGGGGCCGCAGCCCGCTGGAGGTCAGCGAGCTCCTCAATCCCTATTTCGAGATGGCGGCGCAGGCCATCCAGGGCCATGGGGGCCACGTCGACAAGTTCCTCGGCGACGGCGTGATGGGGGTCTTCGGCGGCGCGCCGATCGACGACCCGCGCCTGACCCGGGTCAACCACGCCGCCGCGGCGGTGGCGGCGGGACGTCAGATGATCGAACGCTGGCGGAACTGGAGCGCCTTGCGCTGGGGCGCGGCCATCCCGCTGCGCATCGGCATCAACACGGGCCGGCTGGTCCTGGGCAACATCGGCTTCCCGGGCCGCATGGAATACAGCGCCCTGGGCGACACGGTGAACCTCGCCTCCCGGCTGGAAGCCCTGGCCCGCCCGGACAGCATCATGGTCTCCGAGAGCACCTACCGCATGTTGGGCGGGGAGTGTCCCTGCGTCTCGGAGGGCGAGGCGGACGTGAAGGGCTTCGGCCTGGTCCCGGTCTGGCGCGTGGCCTAGCGCCGGGCTCCGCGCTAGTCCGTCTCGGCGGCTCCGGCCAGGGCCGGGGCGGTCTGCGAGTCGGACCACAGAGGCTCGGACTCCGAGCCGTGGCTCCGCTGGGCGGACGCCACCGCCGGCTTGGCGGCCGCCTTCCTCTTCGGCGGGGAGGCCTTCCAGCCTTGCAGCCAGAGGCGCTCGTAGTAGGCCACGTAGCCGGCCAGGTCGGTCGGGTCGTCGGTGAAATTGGCGTTCTCGAAGCTGTTGTTCTCGGCGTTGGGCGAGTAGTTGAAGGAGCCCGTTTCCAGGAGCTTGTGGTCCACGATGATGAGCTTGTTGTGCATCTTCTGGAACATGGGGTCGCCTTCGTCGCCGGCCGGGCCGGAGAGCAGGCGCACCTCGAAGCCGTGGCTCACGAACCAGTCGTCGAGCTCGGCGAGCTTGGACTGGCTGTAGTCCAGGATGATGCGGATCTTGAGCTCCGGGTGGGCCTTCTTCATCTCCAGCAGGGCGTCGGCGATGGCCTGCGAATAGAAGCTGAACATCGCGATATCGATGGAGACCTTGGCCGCCTTGACCGCCTGGACCAAAGCCGCCTCGATGTGGCCCTGGGGGGAGAAGAGCTGGCGGGGGAAGTCCACGCCGTTGAACTTGATGGGCTTCTCGGGGTCCTCGGGCGGGGGCGGAATCTGGTGTCCGCGCCCCGTGGTCTCGGCCGCCGCCTCGGGAGCGGGCTCCTCGGAGTCGTCGGAGCCCGCCTTGGCGGCCTCGGACATGTTCTCGATGGTGCGGTTGAGGATCTCGTCGAGCTTGTCCTGGTCGACTTCCTGGGCCAGGCCCTGCATGTAGTCGAAATAGCGGCCGTAGTTGGCCACGCGCTTGGCGTCGTCGGAGAACATGAGGTTCTCGAAGTGGTGCTTCTCCGCCACGTCGGTGAGGTTGTAGGAGCCGAAGGAGACCAGGGCGTCGTCCATGACCAGGAACTTGTTGTGCATCACGCCGCTGCTCTTGCCCTTGAGGGTCTTGAGGTGGAACTCCTTGGCCAGGGCCACGACCTCGGGCTTGGGCTTGCGGGGCTCGCCGGTATGCCCGATCCCGGTGGTGTAGAGGTGGTTGCGGTCGAGGATTATGTCGATCTTGACGCCCCGGGCCTTGGCCCGGCGCAGGGCCTCGAGGATGGGCTGCGAGGTGAACTCGTAGATGGCGATCTGGAGGGACTTCTTGGCCGCGTCGATGGCCTTGACGTAGAGCGGCTCGATGGGCTGGTAGGGCAGCAGGGCGAAGGAGGGCAAAGTCGTCCCGTTGAAGGGGATGGCGCGCGCGGCCGGCAGCGGGGGCAACTCGGGGGCCGGGGGCGCGTCCGGTCGTGCGGGCGGGTTCTCGATGTCCTTGACCAGGTCCGCGTCCGTGGGCAGAGCCGGCACCTGGCCGGGCTTGGGGTAGGGCCGGGCCACGGAGAACATGTGCCCGAAGGCGAAGGCGAAGGCGGCGGCGTCGGTCGGGTCGGCCAGGAAATGGGCGTTCTCGTAGTTGTCCATGGAGGCGCGCTTGGTCCAGTTGGCCGAGCCGGTCTCCACGAACTTGCCGTCGAGGACCATGAACTTGTTGTGCATCTTCTCGGCCATGGGGTAGGCGCTGTCCGGGTCGGGGCCGGACAAGGTGCGCACCTCCACGCCCTGGCTGGCCAGCCAGGCGGCGTAGGGGCCGAAGTACTCGGATTCAGACTGGCTCTCGTCGAAGATGACGCGCACGTTCAAGCCCCGCGCGCGGGCCCGGGCCAGGGCCTCGGCGATGCGGGTGGAGCGGATGGCGAACTGGGCCACGTCCACGGAGTCCTTGGCCGCGCCGATGGCCTTGACCACCGCGTCTTCGAAGGCCGAGCCGTTGGGCATGAATATAAAGGAGGGGAGCTTGACCCCGTTGAAGCTCACGCCGGGGCCGCTGTCGAGCGGCGGCGCGGGCACGGTCTTGGGCCAATCGTGGTTCCTGGCCTGGGCGAAGGGCACGCTGATGGACTTGAGGTAGTCGTAATAGGTGGAGAAGGCCTGGATGCGGTCCGGCTCCACGCTGAAATCGGCGTTCTCGTAATGGGCGTGCTCGGCGGTGAACGACCAGTTGAAGGAGCCGAACTCGAGCATCTTCCCGTCGAAGACCGCGAACTTGTTGTGGTTGATTCCGTATTGGGTCACGCCGCGCAGGACGTTGACCTCGAAGCCCTCGCGCAGCAGCCCCCAGATCTCGGGGGAGCGCCGGGGATGGTAGTCGGAGTCCGGCTCGCTGGTGGGGAAGACGTTGGAGTAGTCCAGGATGATCTCGATCTTGACGCCGCGCTTCTTGGCGTCCTGCAGGGCCGCGAGGACCCCGCGCAGCTTGAATTCGTAGAGGGCCAGCTTGATGGAGGTCTTGGAGGCGTTGATGGCCTCCACGATCTTCTCCTCGACCGGGACGTTGGGCCGGAAGGCGGGTGTGGCGAAGCTGTGGCCGTTGAACTTCACCTCCCGGGTGGGGTACTTGGCGCCCCCTCCGTCGTCCACGTTCGGGTTGGGCTCTTCCTTGCCCTTGCGCTTGCGGTGCCCGATGCTGCCCGAGCCGGCCTGCTCGACTTCCGCCTCGCCGGCGGCCTCGGCGGAGACCTCGGCGGCGGCCTCGACGCTCGGCCCGCCGAGCTTGTACTCGAAGCTGCGGTCCGCGAAGGACTTGGCGCCCTGGACGTCGCCGGCGGCGGGCTGCTGCTCGTGCAGGTCTTGGCCCAGGCGCTCCAGAGCGGTGCGGCCCGGGTTCTCGGCGGGAGAGTCCGGAGCGGCAGCCTGGGGCGCGGCGGCTTGGGGGGCGACGCTGAGCGACGGGACCGCGGGCGCGGGCAGGATGGGGAGAGCGGGAAGGACGGAGGGCGCGAGCTGGGCGCGGACCACGGGGGCGGCCCCCGGATCATGCAGGGTCCCGGTCAAGCCGGCCTGCGGGGTCAGGGCGTTGAGCTGGAGGTTCGCGGCGGGGGCGGCGAGGGTCGGGATGACCGCGTTGATCCCGGTCGGGGCCCCGACTTGGACGGTCTGGACGTTGGCAGCCCAGCCCGTATTAAGGAGGGTCATGCACAGGGCCATCAGGCCTGTCGTCATGCCCATAGCATACTACCACCCCTGCCGGGTGGTCAGCGGCAGAAGGCCCAGGACCCCGCTGTCAGTCGGCCTAGGGTTTTTTGGGCTCTAGGACCTATAGGTTCCGGGAGCTCCTGTATTCCGATGATACAGGATGATAAAAGGCGCTACTCAGCGGTCCCTATCGGCTTTATCTCCGCCTTGCGGCGCAGGTCGTCGATGTAGCCGGGCAGGAGGGACTTGATCTTGCTCTCTAGGAGCAGGTCGCGCAGGTCCTCCTTGACCGCGTCGAACTTCGCGGGCTGGGCGGGCCGCTTCTCCAGGACCTGGATGATGTTGAAGCTGTTGGGCATCGGGATCATCTGCAGCTCCCCCGCCTTCATGGCGAAGGCGACCTTCTCGGTGGTCTCCGGCAGCATCCCCTTGGTCACGAACCCGTAGTCGCCGCCCGTCAGCTTGCCGGTGGAGGCCATGGAGCGGGCCCGGGCCAGGGCCGCGAAGTCGGCCCCGTCCTTGAGCTTGGCCAGGACCTCGTCAGCCTCGGCCTTGGTCTTGACCGCGATGAGGCGCAGATGCACGGAGGGAGGGGTGGCCAGCTTCTCGCGCCGCTCCTGGAAGACCTTCTGGAGCTCGGCGTCCTTGACGGAGACCTTGAGGGCGCTCATCAGGAGCTTGCGGATGAGGAGCTGGTCGAGGAGCTGGGCCTTCAGCTTCTCCAGGGAGCTGCCGGACTTCTGCAGCTGCTCCTCGATCATCGCCGGGTCGCTGAACTGCTTCTTGAAGCGGTCGACCTGCTTGTCCACCTCCGGGGCCTCGACCTTCAGGCCCTGCGCCTGGGCCGCTTGGCGCAGCAGCACCTCGTTGACCATCTCCTCGAGGGTCTCCGGGCCGTAGCGCTTCCAGAGCCGCTCCATGACCTCGGACTGCCGGATCACCGTCCCGTTGACGGAGACGATGTCCCGGTCGGCGGCCGCCCGGGCCGGGGCGGCCAGCAGGCCGGCCGCGACGCAGAGCAAAGAGAAGATGTTCATGAGACCTCCTAATCTGAGAGCAAATGATATAATAAGCCGGACTTCGGAAGGAAGCCCGACCGCGGTCCTATCTATGGAAGGACGCTGGAAGACGATCATCGAGCCGTTCCGCATCAAGACCGTGGAGCCGCTGGGCTTCACGACCGAGGCCGAGCGGGAGGCCGTCCTGCGCGACGCCTCCTACAACGTCTTTGCCATCCCGGCCGACAAGGTGCTCATCGATTTCCTGACGGACTCGGGGACGGGGGCCATGTCCGCGGAGCAGTGGGGGGCGATCATGCGCGGCGACGAGTCCTACGCCGGGGCCCGCAGCTTCTTCGTCTTCGAGAAGGCCGTGCGCGACCTGACCGGCTACCGCTACGTCCTGCCCGTGCACCAGGGCCGCGCCGCGGAACGCATCCTGATGGGCGTGACCTGCGGGCCGGGCAAGACCGTCCTATCCAACTCCCATTTCGACACCACCCGGGCCAACGTCGAGGCGTCCGGCGCCGTGGCCTTGGACCTGCCCGCCCCCGGAGCCCTGGATTTCGACGTCCCCGGCCCCTTCAAGGGCGACATGGACGTGCGCGCCCTGGAGGCCAAGGTCCGCGAGCTCGGCGCCGAGCGCATCCCCATGGTCATCATGACCTTGACCAACAACTCTTTAGGGGGCCAGCCGGCGTCCATGCGCAATCTGCGCGAGGTCTCCGAGGTCTGCCGGCATTACCGCATCCCGCTCATCTTGGACGTGGCGCGCTTCGCGGAGAACGCCTTCTTCATCAAACTGCGCGAGCCCGGCTACGCGAGCCGCCCGGTCGCCGAGATCGCCCGGGAGATCTTCTCTCACGCCCAGGGCTGCATGATGAGCGCCAAGAAGGACGCCCTGGTCAATATCGGGGGCTTCCTGGCCTTGAACGACTCCGAGTGGGTGGCCCGCTGCCGCGAGGCCCTCATCCTCACCGAGGGCTTCCCGACCTACGGCGGCCTGGCGGGGCGGGACCTTGAGGCTATGGCCCAGGGCCTGACCGAGGTCCTCGACGAGCAGTATCTCACCTATCGCATCCGCTCCGTGGAATACCTGGGCAACGGCCTGCGCCGCGTGGGGGTGCCCATCGTGGAGCCTCCCGGCGGGCACGCGGTCTACGTCAACGCCAAGAAGTTCCTGCCGCACATCCCCGCCGACCGGTATCCCGGGCAGGCCCTGGTCTGCGAGCTCTACCGGACCGCCGGCATCCGGTCCGTGGAGATCGGTTCGCTCATGTTCGGCCGCAACGAAGGCGGAGCCTTCGTCGCGGCGCCGATGGAGCTGGTCCGTCTGGCCATCCCCCGCCGGGTCTACACCCAGAGCCACATCGATTTCGTCATCGAAGTGTTCTCCGACATCGCCCGGCACGCCGCTTCCCTGCGCGGCCTGCGCCTGGTCTCCAGCCCTCCGCGCCTGGCCCACTTCACGGCGAAGCTCGCCCCGGAGCCCGCCTGATGCCCGAGAGCCAGGGACTCATCCTGCTGGTCACCACGGACGAGGCTCTCTACCAGGACCTGGCGCCCGCGGCCGCGAGCAAGGGGCTCAAGCTCGCGGCGGTGGCCGCTCCGGCCGAGGCCGCGGCGCAGCTGACTGCCGCCGCCGGGGCCGCCGCGACTTTGGTCGTGGACTTCGGCCGGGTGCCGGTCTCCGCGCGCGAGGGCCTGCTGGCCTTGCGCGCCCAGGCTCCCCAGGTCCTGTTCGTCTTCCTGGAGACCAACGCCAGCATCTCTCCGGACACGCCGGCCCCGCTGAGGCGGCTGCCCTGGCCCCTGCCCGTGGGCTTCGCAGACCAGGTCCGGGCCACGGACCGGCCCGTGGTCATGCTCGCCGACAAGACCCTCTTCTCCACCGCCGCCTTGACCTTGGCCCTGCAGCAGGCCGGGGTCCAGCTCGTGTCTTTGGAATCGACCACGGGCCTCGTGGAGTTCCTCCACGAGCAGCAGCAGGCGCGCACGCCCAAGCCCAAGCCGAGCGGCATCAAGAGCTTCTGGGGGCGCCTGAGCGGCGAGGAATCGGACGTCAAGGAGATGCCGGTGCTGGGGCGCGTCGTGGTGGCGATGTTCTCAGGCTCCGTGGCGGACGCCGAAGGGCTGGACCGGCGCATCCGCGAGGTGGTCCCGGAGGCGGTCTGCTACCATATCTCCAGCTTGGATGCGGGACGCGCCGCCGTCGCCGCCATCAAGGACAAGCAGATCGTCTCGCTGTCGCGCGACCTGGCGGGGCGCCTTCCGGAATTGCTGGCCGCCAGCGGCGAGAGCGAGCAGGCCCCGTCCAAGGAGGGCGGGCGCATCCTGCTGGTGGACAACAACAAGCCTTACGTCATGGCCATGGGCCAGGCGCTCATAGGCGCGGGCTACGAGGTCGTCACCGCCACCGACAGCGAGGAATCCCTGCAGCTGTTCCGGACGCAGGAGAAAGGATATTTCCACGTCGCCATCATCGGCACGGCCATCGCCTACGGGCAGCATTCCGGCGCGGAGTTCGTGCAGCAGCTGCGCGAACTCGACAAGCGGGAGGGCGCCGAGGACCAATCGCACCTGCGCATCATCTTCATGGTGGACCAGTTCCCGGCCGAGACCGTGACCAGGAGACTGGGCGAGGTCGTCAAGCTCGGATTGGACGACGCTCTCGTCAAGCCCGTCGAGCCCGTGCAGCTCCTGGCCTCCGTGCAGCGGGCGCTGGACCGGCGCTACCTGCTTCTGGAGAACGCGCGGCAGAAGAAGGAGATCGAGGAGAACAACCGCCAGTTGGCCCAGCTCAACGATTTCCAGAAGAAGTTCTTCGCCATGGTGGCTCACGACGTCAAGAACCCCCTGACCGCCATCATGGGCTACTCCGAGGTGCTGGGCATGCGCCTGAAGTCCAACCCCGGCGAGCTCAAATACGCCTCTCATATCCATTCCGCGGCCAAGACCCTCAACACCTTGATCTCCGACCTCGTGGACCTGGCCGCCATCGAGTCCGGCAAGCTGCGCGTGGAGATCGGGGCCCTCGACCTGCTGGGCGTCCTCGGCGAGGTCCGCTCGCGCATCGAGATCGTGGCCGGGCAGCGCAAGATCGAGTTCGGGGTGGAGGCGCCGGCCGCCCTGCCGCTCCTGGCCGGGGACCCGGCCCGGCTGGGGCAGGTCATCCAGAACCTCTGCACCAACGCCATCCAGTACACCAAGGAAGGCGGCAAAGTCACCGTGCGCGTCGAGGCCCAGCCCGAGAAGGTCGTGGTCAGCGTCATCGATACCGGCATCGGCATCGCGGCGGAGGACCTGCCGCGCATCTGGGAGCGCTTCTTCCAGACCGAGGAAGCCAAGAAGATGCGCAAGGCCGGCTTCGGCCTGGGACTCAAGATCGCGCGCGAGGTCGTGCAGATGCACGGCGGCGAGATGGGCATCGAGTCCCAGTTGGGCGTCGGCTCTCGGTTCTTCTTCTTCCTGCCGGTGCGGACGGCGCCCGCGGCCGCGGCCCCCGCGGCCAGGCCCGATCCGTTGCCGTCGCTGACGAACCCGCCCGGCTCCATGCCCGCGCCGGCGCAGCCGCCCGAGACGCCCGCGCCGGCGCCGCGGCCCGCGCAGCCCACGCCGCCGCCGACGCCCGCGCCGCGGTCCGAGCCGCCGCCTAAGACGGACCCGCCGCGCTCCGCCCCGCCGTCCGGAGGCACGGGCGTGCTCCCGCCGCTGACGGACCCCCCGAAAAGGGAGATGTAGGCCTCTCGGCCGCCGGGCCCCTGCGGCGGCGCCCTCCGCGACATGACGAAGCAAGACATCGCAGCTTTAAGAGACGCTCTGCCGCCCGGGGCGCTGCTGACCGGAGAGGCCCAGCTCGCCGCCTACTCCTACGACGGGGCGTCCGCGCGCGGCCGGCCCGAGGCCGTGGCCCTGCCGCGCAGCGCCGAGGACGCGCGCCGGACCGTGGCGCTCTGCTGCTCCAGGCGCATCCCCTACGTCGCGCGGGGGGCGGGGACCAACCTCTCGGGCGGCAGCGTGGCTCTGCGCGGGGGCGTGGTCCTCTCCTTGGCGCGCCTCGACCGCATCCTGGAGGTCGACACCGCCGCGCTCTGCGCGGTCGTCGAGCCGGGGGTGGTCAACCTCAAGCTCCAGGATGAGCTGGAGCGCACCGGCCATTACTACGCCCCGGACCCGTCGAGCTTCCGGGTCTCCACGCTCGGAGGCAACATCGCGGAGAACGCGGGCGGGCCGCGCTGCCTCAAGTACGGCGTCACCACCGACCACGTGCTGGCCCTGGAGGCGGTGATGCCGGACGGGACGCTGGCTCGATTCTCCGCCTCGGACGCGGGCCCGGGGGTGCTGAGCCTGCTGGTGGGCTCCGAGGGCACGCTGGGCGTGGTCACCAAGGCCTGGCTGCGCATCCTGCCGCAGCCCGCGGCCGTGCGCACGGTCTTGGCGGGTTTCCCCTCGGTGGAGGCCGCGGTGCGCTGCGTCTCGGCCATCATCGCGGCCGGGGTGGTGCCCCGCGCCCTGGAGGCCCTGGACCGGGCCACGGTGGAGACGGTGGAGGCCTACCGGAAGGCGGGCTATCCGGCCACCGAGGCGGTCCTCCTCATCGAGATGGACGGCACGCCCGGATCGGCGGCCCGCGAGGCGGCGGAGGTGGAGCGCCTGCTGCGGGAGCACGGAGCTTCGGAGGTGCGCTCGGCGGAGCAGGCCGTGGACCGCGAGCGGCTCTGGGAGGGCCGCCGCGGCGCCTACGCGGCCTGCGCGCGCCTGGCGCCCAACGTGCTGGTCGAAGACGGCGTGGTGCCGCGCGACCGCCTGCCCGAGGCGGTGCGCCGCATCCGGGAGATCTCGGCGCGCCGCGGCATCAAGCCCGCCCTGCTCTTCCACGCGGGCGACGGCAACATCCATCCCAACATCTCCTACGATGAGCGCGACGTCGAGCAGACCGCGCGGGTCAAGGCCGCCGGCCAGGAGATGCTGCGCGCCTGCGTGGAGCTGGGCGGGTCGCTCTCCGGCGAGCACGGCATCGGCACCGAGAAGCGCGAGGCCATGCGCTGGCTGCACTCGCCTCGGGTCCTGCGGCTCTTCCGGGACCTCAAGAACGCTTTCGACCCGGCCGGCCTGGCCAACCCGGACAAGATGTTCCCGGAGGAGACCGGGGGGACGGGGGACGGTCCCGTGCGCCTCGAGCGGCCTTTGAGCGCGCAGGCCCGGCTCCTGGCCGATAAGGTCAAGGCCTGCGCCGGCCAGGGCCGGCCCATGGCGGTGCGGGGCAGCGGCTCCCGCTGGAAGGGGGTGCCGCCGGACTGCGCGGAGCTGCCGACCGCGGGCCTGGGCGCCGTCCTGGACTGGGATCGCGGCAACTACACCATCACGGTCGAGTCCGGGGTCCGCGCGGAGTCCTTGCGCGCCGAACTGGCCGCCGCGGGCTTCCATCTGCGCTGGCCTGACCTAAGTGGGACCTTGGGCGGGATTTTGGCGAGCCGGGCCTGGCCGGGCCTGCGCCATGATGTCCTGGGCCTGAGGCTCATCCTGCCCGACGGAGAGGTCGCCGACCTCGGCGGCAAGGTGGTCAAGAACGTGGCGGGCTACGATGTGCCGCGCTTGGTGCTGGGCTCCTGGGGCACTTTGGGCGTCATCGTGGACGTGACCCTCAGGCTCCATTCCTCGGCCCAGGCCATCCCTGGGCCGGGCGAGCCGAAGCCTTTCGCGGCCGGCCCCTGGCAGAGACGGGTCAAAGCGGCTTTCGACCCCAAGAATCTCCTCAATCCCTGGTTCCATCAATGAACCATTGACAACCTTAGTTAACCCTGGTAAACTATAGTTATGAATAGAACAGAAGTGTTCGCCACCAAGCTGCCCAAGGGCCTCAAAGAGCAGATCGACCAGGTCTGCGGGCTTTTGGGCATGCGCAAGAATTTCTTGGTCGAGGAGGCCATCCGGGAGAAGCTCGAGGACCTCCTGGACGCCTACGACCTCCGGCAGGCCATGAAAGAGGCGACGGGGTTCCATTCCTGGGAGTCCGTAAAGAAAGAGCTGAAATAGCGTGTCCTATCAGATCGAATTCGAGACCAGGGCGCGCAAGGAACTGCTGGACCTTCCGAAGGATGTCGCCCGCCGGTTCATCCCGGTTTTCGACGATCTGGCGCGCCAGCCTCGGCCTCCCGGCGCGAAGAAGCTCTTCGGCGTGAACGGCTACCGCGTCCGCAAGGGTGACTACCGGATCCTTTACACGGTGGACGACCATAAGCGCGTGGTCCGCGTCTACCGGATCGGCCATAGGCGAGATGTGTATCGGCGATGAGGGAGGCATGTCATGGTCAGGAAGACGGTCTATCTTGACGATGGGATGGACATTGGCATCAAGCGCATCGCGCGGTGCGAGAATAGGAGTGTTTCGGAGGTGATTCGCGAGGCGATCAAGAGGTTCCTACGCGGGAAAGAGCATCGCTGTTTCTTGCGCTATGACAAGCGCGTGGCCAGGTACCTGCGCAATCCGTCCACGGCCGTTCCCTTCCGGGACGGTAACGGTCGACCTGGGGCTGCCTAAAGGGATGTATCAATGAGTTCGCAACTGGCACGGTTGCTCACCGACCTGGGCGAGAGGTCGAGCTATGACGCGGCCAGCCAGTGCTGCCGCTGCGGCTATTGCGAGCAGGCCTGCCCCACCTACGTGGTGACGGGCGACGAGACCCGCTCCGCGCGCGGCCGCAACCAACTGGTGCGGCTGCTCATAGAAAAGAAGCTTTCGGACCCGGCCAGCGCGCAGGACGGCCTCGACACCTGCCTGCTCTGCGGGGCCTGCACCGCGGCCTGCTACGCGCGGGTGGCCACCGCCGACATCGTCTTGGAGGGGCGGCGGATGCTCAGCGCCAAGCCTCACTGGCTGACCCGGCTTCTAAGCCGGCTCATGGCCGAGCATCGCGGCCTCCTCGCTCTCATGCTCAAGGCCGCGAACCTGGCCAAGCGCCTGGGCCTTACCGCTTTGGGCCGGCCTCTGCTGCGTCTTGTCGGGCTGCCGGGCTTGGCCTTGGCCGAGGAGCACGTGCAAGAGGCTCCCTTGACCTTCCTTTACGAGATCCTGCGCCAGCGGCCCGCGGCCATCGACCCGCAGTGGCTCTACTTCGCTCCCTGCGGCCCGAATTACCTGTATCCGCGCGTGGGCTTGGCCACGGTGGCCGTGCTCGAGTCTCTCCACGGCGAAGGGAACTTCATCGACAACGACTGCTGCGGCCTGCTGGCCTACAACTACGGCGACGTGGATGATGCGCGGGCCTTGGCGCGGCGCAACATCGCGCGTTTCGAGGCCGCGGGGGGGAAGGGCCCGGTGGTGGGGGACTGCTCCTCCTGCGTGGCCTTCCTCAAGTCCTACCCCCAGCTCTTCCTCTCCGATCCGGACTGGAAGGAGCGCGCGGAGCGCTTCGCCGCGGCGGTGCGGGACATGCCCGAGGTCCTGGCCGACGCGGCCTTGCCGGAGGCTCGCCTGCCGGCCGTCACCTATCACGACTCCTGCCGGGCCTGCCACGGCCAGGGCCTCAAGGACGGCGCCCACGCGGCCATCAGGCGCCTGGCCGGCGCCTCCTACCGGGAATTGCCCGAGTCGGACATGTGCTGCGGCGGGGCCGGGGCCTACGCCTTCCGCAATCCGGGGCTCTCGGACGACCTCATCAGGCGCAAGGTCGGGCGCATCGCCGCCACCGGGGCCCGGCTGGTGGCGACCAGCGGGACCTCGTGCCTCATCCAGCTTGCCCAGGGCCTGAAGAAATACTATCCTGAATGCGAAGTCCTTCACCTCTCCGAATTAGCCGCCCGGGCCGTCGCACAAGGAGCCACTGATGGGACGCAGGCAGGAGCTTGAGAAGCGGCAGACCCTGCTCTCCCGTTTCGGCCGCCTCATCGCCACCGAGAGCCGGCTCGACTCGCTGCTGACCATCATCGCGGAGGAGGTCCGCAACATCCTCGACGCGGACCGCTGCTCGGTCTTCCTGGTGGACGCCTACAAGGGCGAGCTGTGGACCAAGATCGCGCTGGGCATGGAGGAGAAGATCCTGCGCATGCCCCTGGGCCAGGGCATCGCGGGCTTCGTGGCCAGGACCGGCAGCGCCGTCAACATCCGCGACGCCTACCGCGACACGCGCTTTACGCAGGACCTCGACCGCATCACCGGCTACCAGACCCGCACGGTGCTGGCCGTGCCGCTCAAGGGCCGCGACGGGCAGGTCCTGGGCGTCTTCGAGGTCCTCAACAAGAGCAAGGGCGCCTTCACGGAAGAAGACGAGGGACTGCTGCGCATATTGGCCACCATGGCCGCCTCGTTCCTCGAGAACGCCAGCCTCTACGACGACCTGCGCCGCTCTCACCTGGAGACCATCTACCGCATGGCCTTGGTCGCCGAGTTCCGCGACCAGAAGGACACCGGCAAGCATCTGCGCCGCATGAGCCGCTTCTCCGGGATCCTGGCCTCCGCCATGGGCATGAGCTACCAGGAATCCGAGGACATCCGCTATGCCAGCCCCCTGCACGACATCGGCAAGGTGGCCATCCCGGACATCATCCTGCGCAAGCCGGACAAGCTCAGCGCCGTGGAATACGAGGAGATGAAGCGGCACACCATCTACGGCAGCCAGATGCTCATCAACGCGGAGAGCCGCCTCCTGCGCCTGGCCGCGCTCATCGCCATCGCCCATCACGAGAGCTACGACGGCACGGGCTATCCCTACGGGCTCAAGGGCGAGGCCATCCCCATCGAGGCGCGCATCGTCTCGGTGGCCGACGTCTTCGACGCCCTGATCTCCAAGCGGGTCTACAAGGGGGCCTGGACCGTCGACGACGCCCTGGCCCACATCAAGGCCTTGAGCGGCAAGCAGTTCGACGGGGCCGTGGTGGAGCGGCTGGAGCGGTGCTTCGACGACGTGGTCGCGGCCATGGAGGAGGAGGACCGCCGCTCCGCCGCCGAGGAGGCCGTCCTGCCTTCCCAGCCGACCGGGCAGGCCGTGGACCGGCCCGCGCAGGCCTGATCGGCGTCCTCCGGATTCCGGCCAAAATGGGCGCCCAAGGGTAAATTTCCGGCTAAATTCAGCCCTCCCCATTGACCGGCGGGCGCAAGGCGGCTAACGTAGAAGGGCCATGGCTGATGAAGTGGCGCAGGAACGGGTCATTGTCTTCGAAGCGACCAACGATACCCTCAGGGAATACTATGTGTGCGTTTCCACCTTGCCCCTGACCGCCGATGAGATCGCCGACCATCACAAAGAGAAGCCGCCCGCGGCCATCGTCCATTGGCGGAAAGACCATAAGATCTGGTACCGCTGCCTGGAAGCCGGCCTCACGGCCGCGGATAGCCATGCCTTTGTGCTCACCTATGTCGAGAAATTGGCCCAGCCAGGCTGGAAGGTGCTCGTGGATTGAGAGGGGGCTCCTCCGCTCGGATTCCGCAGAGCCGCCAGCCACACAGATCGCAAGACAGCGATTCTCGCCCTTGCATGCGGGGAATGACGAAAAGTATAATAGGTGCCTGATTTTCGCGGGCGTGGTTCAGTGGTAGAACGCTACCTTGCCAAGGTAGAGATGTGGGTTCGATTCCCATCGCCCGCTCCACTTTCCCCGACATGCTGCATATCTCCAAACGCATCCTGATCAGCGCGCCCAGAGAATTGGTGCGCCGCTACCTGCAGGACCTGGAGAATATCCCGCGCTACGAGAGCAAGGCGCGGCTCCTCACCGTCACGGAGACCGATCAGGCCGGCGCCCGCCTGGCGGCCTCGGGCCGGTTCCTGGGCCTGCCCTGGCGCGGGGAGTTCCAAGTGGAGTTCACGCCGGACGGGGGCTACCGGGCGAGCATGACCGTCGGGCCGCTCAAGTCCATGACCTCGTCGTTCAACCTGCGGGCGGTGTCCGGCGGGACCGTGCTGACCCACGAGGAGCACTACGGCTTCCGGCTTCCGCTGCGGCCGCTGATGCGGCTGTTCCGGCCCACCTTGGGCCACGTCATGGACCGGGAGCTCCGCGTCATCAAGGAAGGGGCGGAGCTGGTCCACCGGCGCTGCCAGCTCGACGCGGTCCGCTCCCTCTAGCAGCCGCGCTACGCCTTAGCCGCGCAGCACTTCTTGTACTTCTTCCCCGAGCCGCAGGGGCAGGGGTCGTTGCGGCCGACGTCGGGGCCGGTCTTCACGAAGGTCTGAGGCTTGGGGCCGTCCTGGGGAAGCTCGTTGAACTTGCCGGCCTCGATGCCGTCCTTGTTCTTCTCCAGCCAGGCCTTGACCGCCGACGCGTCCTTGATGTCCACGCCCTCCTTGGCCATATAGGCGCTCAAGGTGCGCAACTGCTTGAGGAAGGCGGGGTTCTTCCACATGCGGTAGAACTTCCCCATCATCCCCTTGGCCAAAGGCGAGTCGGCGATCTCCTTGGGCAGAGCGGGCTCGGCGGGCTGCTCCTCCTTCTGGGGCGGCGCAGGCGCAGCGATGGTCTTCGTCGCCCCGGCCGACTTGTGGTCGGGGGCTTCGGGCTGAGGCAGGTGCTCTGTCTTCTTGAACGGGTTCCACCAGGCCATAGGATGTCTCCAAAGCTACGGAAGGGGGGGGATTCGAACCCCCGAGGGGCTTGCGCCCCTGGCAGTTTTCGAGACTGCTCGTTTCAACCGCTCACGCACCCTTCCAAGGGGTTGATGAATGATTATAGCAGAAGCGGGGCCGCCATCCAGGCCAGGCGGCCCCGCGAGCGGCCGTCGGGCTCAAAGCTATAGCTCTTGTCCGCCCGTCTCTGCTTTGGGCTCCGCCTTCCCGGGCTTGCTCGCTCCCTTGGCCCTCTGGGGCAAGGCGGCCTTGCAGGCCTCGGACAGCTCGGCTTTGTGCTCCTTGAGGCACTTGATCTTGCCGCCCTTGCCGGCCTCCACGTCCTTGCAGAGCTTCTCGGAGTCGTCCTTGCAGGCCTCGATCATGTCCTTCATGATCTTGCGCTTTTGGACCTGGATGTCGATCCGGTCGTAGGCGATCTTGCAGCGAGGAGCCAGATCGTCCACGCGGCCTTTAAGGCAGGCGGCGATGCGTCCCTCGCCTTCCTTGACGTCCTTGCAGTACTTGTCGATGTCGCTCTGGCAGGCTTCCTTGGCTCTGTTGAGCATCTTGTGCGCACGTTGCTTCATCTTTTGCCCGGCGGGCGCCGTTGGGGCCTTGGGCCCCGGCTGCGCCGAGGCGGGCGAGACGAACAGCCAGGCGGCGGCCAAGGCCGCGAGCCCGAAGAGGATGCGTTTGCCATTCTTCATCTGGAAAGACCTCCTTGCGAGACTATGAAACGGAGGATAACAAGTCCATCCCGGGGTGTCAATCTTTGAATAGGCCTGCGAGGAAGGACCGCATCTCGTCCCAGGATCGGGCGTCGGCCTTGGCGTCGTAAAGGGCCCCGGCGACCTTCCCGTCGGAGGCGGGATTGGTGAAGCTGTGCCGGGCGCCGCCGTAGACCACGACCTGGTAGTCCGCCTGGGCGGCCTCCATCTCGGCTTTGAAAGCTTCCACCTGGGCGAAGGGCACGAACGGGTCCGCCCCGCCGTGCAGGACCAGGACCCGGCCCTTGATGTTGGCCGCGTCCTTCGCGTCCGGGGTGTCCAGGTTGCCGTGGAAGCTCACCACGCCCTTGAGGCCCGCTCCGCTGCGGGCCAGTTCCAGGACCGCGCCGCCGCCGAAGCAGTAGCCGATGGCCGCGGTCTTGGCCGGGTCCACCCCCGGAGACCGCTTGAGCTCATCGAGGCCGGCCCGGGCCCGGGCCCGCATGAGCTTGCGGTCGGCCCGGTACTTGCCCGCTTCGGCCGAGGCCTCGGCGACCGACCGGGGCCGCACCCCCTTGCCGTAGATGTCCGCGGCCAAGGCCACGTAGCCGAGCCCGGCCAGCTGCTCGGTCCGGCGCTTGACGTAGTCTCCCACGCCCGTCCACTCATGGACCACGAGCACGCCGGGGCGCGGGCCTTTGAAGGAATCGTCCCAGGCCCGGTAGCCCTCGAGCGTCGTCTCGCCCTGCTGGTACTCCACGGTCTCGGTCTTCAAAGCGGCTTGGGCCGGGGCCAGTCCCAGGATGACGAGCAGCGAAGGGAGCAGAGCCCTCATGAGGATAGCATGCGCCGCTGGAGTCAAGACAACGTCAAGCCGGGCTCAGATACCGATGCGGGCCAGCATGGTGCAGATCTCGTTGACGATGTCGACCAGCTTGGGATGCGAGGCCTCGAAGCCCTCGGAGGACAAGGCCAGGCCTTCGACCGAGTGCTTCATCAAGGCCGGGGATTTGTCCTGGCGCGTGGCCTCGTGGGCCGCCATTTCGGCCAAGCTGGCGATGCTGTGGGCGTGCTCCTCATGGGTCTCGGACAGGCGCCCGACTTCGGCTTTCAGGGCGGAAAGCAAGGACAGGAGCTCGGTCTTGTCCTGGCCCTTCAGGGAATCGATCTTGCGGATGGCGTCTTCCATCTTCGTGACCGTGTCTTTCAGCATGGGCATCTCCTGTTCATATCCGCTTGGCGTAGAGTCCGGCCTCGCCCAAGACCGGGGCGAAGCCTAGTTTCTTGACGTAAGACTCGAACTGGGGGGAACCGGCCGTGACCCGGAACTCCTTGAAGCCCTGCTCCTTGAAGAGCCCGGCCTGTGTGGAATAGAGGTACCGGGCGTTGCGCAGGTCGCGGTACTCCGGGATCACGTAGTCGAGGTGTATGCGCAG
Organism: Elusimicrobiota bacterium; assembly: GCA_026388095.1. Classification (NCBI taxonomy): domain Bacteria; kingdom Pseudomonadati; phylum Elusimicrobiota; species Elusimicrobiota bacterium. Next base: position 52,691 of record JAPLKL010000046.1, read on the forward strand.
GGTCTCGGCGCCCTGGCCCTCGCAGACGAAGAGCCCGACCGGCATGAGGTTGCGCAAAGTGAAGACGCAGCGCGGCTCCGGGATGCCGCGCAAAGAGAAGCCCGGGAAGAAGCGCAGGATGTCCTCGGCGTAGTAGTCGACGAAGCTCTTGAGCAGGCTCTCATCAGCATGGGCCGCCGGCATGAGGCTGAAGTAGTCCTTCTTGCCGGCCAGCAGGCCCAGGTAGTAGGCGTCCACGGCCACGATGAGGGCGTTGACCAGAGCCACGGGATAGGCGCGCACGGCCACGCCGTAGAGCACGAAGAAGACGGCGCCGACGAGGTTGATCCAGCGCAGGCGCCAGATGTTGCTCATCATCAAGGAGAGGGCGACCAGGACGGAGCCGGCGTAGCCGACGAACTCGATCATGGGCGGTCGCTATTGCTCCGGGGTCTCCGCCGGCTGGGCGCTCTGCGCTTCCCGCTGGACGGCCGCATTGGCCTTGTCCCGGGCCGACTCCGCCTTCTTGACGTCGTTCTGCAGGGTGGCCGTGTAGTGGACCAGGGGGTCCTGCTGGATCTTCTCCGGCGTGGACTGCTTCTTGAGCCAGCCCCAGAGGAGCCAGCACCCCCCGGCCAGTATCAAGAAGAAGATGATGGCCTTCATGGCTTGTCCAATATACCAAGTTTGCCGATTCGGATATAGCCGCCATGGCCGAAGGCCGCGGTCTCGTGCGACAGCGCCTTGAGCAGCGCCTCATCCGGGACCCAGTAGGGCTCGTACCAATGCCGGTCCACGTCGAAGACTAGGACCCTCTTGCGGGCCGCGTCGTAGGCGCCGATGGGCGAGATGTGCGGATAGGGCCCTCCCTTGGCCAAAGTCAGGTCGTCCTGCACGAAGTGGACTATGATCAGATCCTCCGGGTTCTTCTCATTCTCAGCCAAAGCCCGGCGGAAATCCTTGAGCTCCCGGTCCCCGCGCGCCGCCGCCTCATGCCTTTCCACCAGGAACTCGGCCTTGCTGTAGGCCGCCAAGCCAGCCTTCAGGAAGGCCTCGAGCTGGGCCAAGCTCAGGCCATGCCTGCCGCCGAGCCCCGGCTCAGAGAGCAAGGCCTGCCAGTCTCCCTTGACCTGGTCCAGCAGTTCCTCTTGCGTGATGTTCTGGTCCTGGTCGCCTCGCGGCCGCCCGGCATTGAGCAGCGCGTTGAGCGCCATGGATGCCGCGGCCGCGCCGCAGGAGTAGCCGTTGATCTGGGGCACGTAGAAAGAGTTCAAGCGCCAGAAGTCGGGCGCTGGGTGGCCCGGGGCGCGGAAGTAGGCGTGGTCCTGGGACAGAGGCACGGCGAGAGGGCTCTCCGGCGGCCCGTACTTGGGGTCGGCGGCCCAGGCCGGAGCCCGGCACAAGAGAGCCAGGATGAGCCAAGCTCTCACAGCGGAGGCTTCTCCTGGCCGAGCCGCTGGCTCAGCCGTTCGACTTCCTGGCGCAGGCCGTGGATCTCCTCGGTCTCCTCCTTTTCTTCCGGCTCGATGAAGAGGCTGGCGGCATAGCCCGTGAAGACCGCGAAGAGCACCATGCCCGAGACCACGAGCAAAAACCGGATGAGCTTGCCCTCGAAGCTCACCGGGTAATGCCCCTGGTAGTCGATGTTGGCCAAGGTGTAGAGGGACCACCACAACCCGTCGCCGGCGGTCTGGATGTTCGCGTCCGCCCGGTTCTCGAAGGTCATGACGGCCAGCGAGGAGAACAGCGCGACCAGGACCGAGGCGCAGGCCGCCGTGGCGCAAACCGCCCGGCCCCGGCTGCGGTAGAGGTGCACCAGCAGGAGCTTGACCGACCGGAAAGCCCGCAGCACCCTCAGCAGGCGGTAGATCCGCAGGACGCGGCCCCAGCGCAGAGCCGGCAGGGCCGGTATGCTGGAGACCAGGTCGATGAGCCCCCAGGGCAGCAAGAATCGCGTCTTGTCGCCGGCCTTGCGGAAGCGGTACAGGACATCGACGAGGAAGACCAGGCAGATCCCCGTGTCGAGCTTGAGCAGGAGCTCCGTCACCTCGGGCCGCAGCGTGAGGAACGTCTCCGCCGCCATCGCGCCGAGGATGAAGACGGACAAGACCAGGACCAGCAACTGAAAAAGAGAGGGGCTTTCGCCGTGTTCCATGCCGTGCCTCCAGGCCTAGCCTGATGATACCAGTTTCGAGATGATTCCTAAAAACTTCCGGGAACCTCCGGCGGACGAAAGGTGTCGGATTTTTGTGTTATGATATTAGCGATGTCCGGGCGCAGACGACTGCCGGCGGCGCTGCTCCTCGCGGGGTTCCTGCTCGCGCAGGGCAGCGCGTCTTGGGCGCAGAAGGTCACGCTCGCGCAATTGCGCCAACGGGCCGACCAGAACGACAGCGAGGCCCAATACTGGCTCTGCTATCGCTACTGGAAGGGGGGCGACGGCGCGGAGCCAGACTACAAGGCCGCGCTCGGCTACTGCCAGAAGTCCAGCCAAGCCGGCCATCCCAAGGCCACGACGGTCCTCGGCTGCATGTACCGCCGCGGCCAGGGCGTCGCCAAGGACTACCGGCAGGCCCTGCGGCTGCTGAGCTCGGGGGCCAACGCCGGCATGGCCCGGGCCGACTACGAGTTGGGCCTGATGTACAAGAAGGGCGAGGCGGTGCTGCCCGACGCCGCGCAGGCCGACATGCACTTCTGCCACGCCGTCAGGCTCGGCGAGTGCCTGGCGCGGCAGGAATGCTCCGAGACCCGGTCCAAGATGGGCGGGTTCCAGATGGGCGGGTTCACTCAAGGGCTCTCCTCCTCGGGAGGCTTCGCCGGGCTCAAGAACCGCAACATGCAGGGCGGCGACTCCTGCGCGGAAGACATGCTCAGGCCGGAGCTGGGCGGGGTGGTCATGCCGCCCGGCGGGATCGGCGCGGACCAGGCACCCCCCGGGCTGCCGCCCATAAACCAGGACCAGGTGCGCCAGACCGTCCAGAACTTCGTCCTGCAGATGACCCCCGTGCCGGGGGATCCCAAGGCCGCAGCGGCCCGTCCCCCGCCGGCCGCCAACGAGCCGGATGTCAGCCTCAACAAGGCCGTCAGCCTGCAGGGCAATCCGCCGCCGCAGAGCCCCGGCCCCGCCGCGAAGGCGCCGGAGCCTTCGGCCGTGCCGATCCCCGTCGCCGCGCCCGCCGCGCCGAACGCCGAGCCGCGGCCGCCGCAGAAGCCGTCGCAGCTGCCGGTCATCGTCCTCATCGCCGCCGGCTTGGTCTTCTCCCTGGTGGGGATCATCGCCTACTTCGCCTACAAGGCCTCTCTTTTGTCCTCGCGCCAGCGCGCCCCGGTGCGGATCCGCGAGCTGCTGGGCGCCGAGGCGCCGCCGCAGCAGGAGATCGCGGACCTCTACCATACCTACTGCAAGCAGGGCGGCCAAGCGGAGGCCTTCACCAGCGGCGAGCTGCAGGCCATCGTGGCCTGCCTCGACTCGGTGGGGCGGGATTTCCCGACGCCGGGCCTCAGCTGCGCCAAGGCCCTGGAGTTGGCGGGCAAGCTCGCCGCCGCGGGCAAGACGGCCCGGATGCAGGACGTCCTCTCCGAGCCGATGCTCGTGCAGGCGGCGACCGCCGGCCGGGCTGACGAGGTCCTGGTCCTGCTGGCCAAGTCCAAGAGCGTCGACGACTTCGCCAACCACTTCAGCGCGCCCGGCCGGCCCTCCGATTTCTACGGCGCCTATGCCTCAGGCCTGGCGCGCCTGGGCCGCACCGAGCAGGCCCTCAAGATGCTCACGGTCAAGCCCATGGAGCGGTTCAGCCCGGAGGACCAGACGCTCCTGCTGGAGCTGCACGTCAAGCTTGGCCACTTCGACCAGGCCGGGCTCCTGCTCGACCAGGTCACCCAGCACAAGCCTCCGGCGGAGGCCAAGGACTACTACGAGGAGCTGGCCAAGCAGGCCACCATGCACGGCGGAGAACGGCTGGCCGACGACTTGCGCACCATCGCCGCCGGCAAGCCCCTCCAGGGCGCTCCGGCCCGGCCGCCGGCCACGGCGGGGAAGGTCCTGGCCGGCAAATACGAGCTGCGCTCGCTCATCAGCTCCGGCGGCATGGGCGAGGTCTATGACGGCTACGACCGCAGCCTGGACCGGCACGTCGCGATCAAGCGGCTCCTGCCCGGGCTCTTGGTGGACCCTTTGATGCGGGAGCAGTTCCTGAGGGAGGCCAAGACCGCGGCGCACTTGACCCATCCCTACATCGTGCCCATCTACGAGAGCTTGGTCAGCGGCGACGACCTCTATCTGGTCTTCGAGTTCGTAAAGGGCGAGACCCTGCACAGCGTCTTGTCCCGCCGCTCGCGCCTGTCCCTCAAGGAGTGCCAAGGCCTCTTCCATTACGTCTGCCACGCCCTGGACTACGCGCACCGCAAGCATGTCCTGCACCGGGACCTCAAGCCGGCCAACATCATGCTCGATGAGAACGGCATCGCCCGGGTCATGGACTTCGGAATCGCCGTGGAGGCGACCGGGACCTTGTCGGCCACTTTCGTCGACAAAGGGGGCGTGACCGGGACCCTGCGCTACATGCCGCCGGAGCAGCATTACGGCAAGGCCACGCGGGCGTCGGACATCTACGCCCTGGGAATCTGCCTTTACGAGATGGCCACCGGCTACCTGCCTTTCAACGCTCCCAGCGTGCAGGAGTTGGTGGAGCAGAAGCACAAGGGCGAGTTCCACCCGCCGAGCTTCCACGTCCACGAACTGCCCAAGGAATTCGACGCCCTCATCCGCCAGGCCCTGGCTCCGGACCCCAAGTCCCGGATGCAGAACGTCCTCGAGCTCTACGAACAGCTGGCCAAGATTCCGACCTGACGGCGGGGGTCAGGTCTTGACATTGGACATTCTCCACGACGACGCCTAGGTCGCTTTCTATGGCGGCAATCAGGAGTGCAAGGCGCTGATCCCGGAGCATCCGGGACTTGAACCTGGCGACCTGCTTGTTGACACCGGACAAGCTCAGTTCGAACTGCGCCGCCAGGTCGTTGAGTGAGAGGAGCGCTCGTTCCCGAAGCAGATAGAGCGCTAAGGTCTTGGTCGGGGACCGCAGGCCGCTGATCCGTCCGTTCGGTCCACTCAAATGTCGTTCGATCGCGGTGCGTATGAGTCGCGGGTCCGCTCTATCCATGAAGTCCTTGCGCGCGGGGTGTTCAGGGGTCGCGAGGACGAGGGGTTTGGCGCGTGCGCGCATCGTCTCGATGAATTCGGGACTGCCCAAGAACGCCTGCCCGTAGGCATTGGCAAAGAGATCATCCTCCCTCTTGTTTTCGAGGAACGCGGCGTATGCTGCCTGTCTTTCAGCGCAGTCTCCAGGAAAGAGCTCCAGGGTCCTTTGAGTCTCAAGCCATGAGGGAGGTTCTCTCAATCCGAGGAAGTCGCGGCAGCTGCTCCATTCGTAATCGGAGGCCTCCTGCGACAGGCCCGAGCGGACAGGATTCTGGTGGATGTAGCGATGGACAGCCAAGAAGTAGCTGTCATGGTCAATCAGGAGGGATTTGAACCGTCCTTGAAACAGATGCCCTACGCGGTCATGGCGTCGATTGAATCCCTGACTATAGAGTCCGTTGAGCCGCCGAATCCCAGCGGATAGCTCTGGCCTGAGCGTTTCGACCAACACATGGTAGTGGTTCGGCATGAGACAATAGGCGTGGATGAGCAATCCATGGCGTTGAGCACTTTCGCCGAGGATGGCGAAGAATCGTCGCCGGTCTTGATCGTCTAGGAAGATGTCCTGGCGGGCGTTGCCTCTTGCCAGGACATGGTAGTACGCGCCGGACAATTGAAGGCGGAGGGGGCGGGCCACACTATATATACGAATGAACCGCGGATTTGTTCCATCACCGGGCGCCCGTCCCAATGTCCAATGTCAAGACCTGACCCCCTAAAGGACCCGGCACCAGAGGGCTTTGAGGTATTCGCCTTCCGGGTGGTCCGCGGCCACGGGATGGTCCGGTCCGGCGCCGGTCTTGCGGAAGACCTCGACGCGCTTGCGCGCCGAGCCGGCGGCGGTGCGCAGGCAGGCCTGGAACTCGTCCCAGGAGAGCATCCCGCTGCAGGAGCAGGTCACCAGGATGCCTCCCTCGGACATCACGGAGAGCGCCAAGCGGTTGAGATCGACGTATTTCTGCCGGCCCAGCTTGTAGCCTTCCCGCGAGGCGATCATCTTGTAAGGGTCGAGGATGACCAGGTCGTAGGTCTGGGCGTTGGCGCTCATCTGGCGCAGGTAGGGGAAGGCGTCCACGCAGACCGTCTCCAGCTCGACGCCGTTGATGCGGGCGTTCTTGTCGATCAGCCGGCAGGACTCGGGGTCGAGCTCGACGCAGGTGACGGCCTGGGCGCCGCCCAGCTTGGCCGCGTAGAGCCCGAAGCCGCCCGTGTAGGAGCAGACGTCGAGGACCTTGCGGCCCCCGGCCAGCTGGGAGACGGCCAGGCGGTTGTCGCGCTGATCGCAGAAAAAGCCCGTCTTGTGCCCGCCGGAGAGGTCGACCTCGAAGATGACCCCGTGCTCCTTGACGCGGGTCACGGTGCGGCCTTGGGGGGGGAGCTGGAACCCTTCCATGCTCTGGGTATGGTCGCTGGCCCGGCGGACGAACTTCGCGCCGGGATAGTGCTCGGCCAGCAGGCGCTCCAGGCGCTCGGCCTGCCGGAACATGGCCAAGGAGTAGAGCTCCAGCACGATGTAGTCCCCGTAGCGGTCCACCACCAGGCCGGGCAGACCGTCGCCCAGGTCGTAGACGACCCGGTAGGCGTCGGTCGCCGCGTCGAGCCTGAGCAGCGCGCGGCGCAGCTCCACGGCCCGGGCCAGGCGTTTGGCGAAGAAGACCTCAGGGTCGAAGCCGGAGAGCTCCCGGGTCAGCAGGCGCAAGGTGATGAGGCTCTTGGGGTTGTAGAGGGCGACCCCGTAGGGGGCGCCGGCCTTGTCGTAGACCGCGACGAGGTCTCCGGGCCGGGCCTTGGGGTCGGCCTCCCCGATCATGCGCTTGAAGAGGTTGGCGGTGGCCGAGGCGGCGCGCAGCTTCACCCACGGCAAGGGTCCCGAGTGGGCGGCCGGAGGCTGCGCGGGCGAGTCCATGCAGGGATTCTAGCTAATCAGGGGGCCGGCCGTAAGGAAATCCGTCCGGCCGGCCCCTGCGCGGGAGTGGCCTAATCCTTATCCTTCTTCTTGGGGTGCGTCAGCGCGTAGCCGAGGAACCCGCAGAGCCCTCCCAGCACAGCCATCGCGAAGATCCCGGCCGGGCCGGCCGCGGCGCCCATGGCCAGCAGGCCGAAGATCCCGCCGGTCATGATTCCGAAGGCCGCCGAGTCACGCTTGCCCTGGTCGTCTAGGTCGATCAGCTTGAACTTCGCCTTCTTGTCCTTGTCGGCTTCCCCGCCGGTGACCAGGCTGGGCACGTTGCCGGTGTTGTCGACGCCCGCGCCCTTCTGGGGATTCCCGCCGGTCCCGAGCTGCTCCCTAGCCGCCGCCGGGGCGTTGTCCAGGTTGGGCAGGTTCGTGCAGATGTTCTTGACCTCGTCCGTGGGCGTGAAGTCCAGGCTCGATTTGGCCTGCTCGATCGGGGCGGCGCCCTCCGCCGCGTCGCCCTGCCCCGCCAGCTTCTTGGCTTGATCCATCGCCTTGGTGGAATTGAGCCACAGCTTGACGCTGGGGTTGTTGCAGAAGTACTTCGCCAACTCGGGGTCTTTGAGCCCGGTCTTCTGCAGGAACGCGGCGTGGTCCTTGGCGCCGAGCTGGGTGCCGACCTCCTTGATGACCTTCTTCTGCCAGTCCTGGAAGAAGGCCTGCCGCTCCGGGTCGGTCTCGGGCTTCTTGAGGGCCGCCTGCAGGGCCTCATCCATGGACTTCCTCTTGGCCTCGTCTTTCTCCGAGTCGATGAGGAATCGGATCACCTTGTATTCGACCGGATCCAGGCCAGCCGGGGTCGGCGTCTCCTCTGCCTTCTGGTCCTCGCCGGGCTCGCCGGGCTTCTTGGTCGGGTTCGGGTTGGGGAACAGCTCCGCGAACTTGGTCTCCGGCTTGAACGACTTCTGCGCCCAGGGCGGCAAGGTCTCATTGACCTTGGTCTTGTCCTTGGCCGCGATGTAGGCCTTCAGGTCGGCGTGCACGAGCGCGCGCAGCTTCTTGACCAGCCGATTCGGGGCGCCTTTGTCGTCCGCCTTGGCTGCGGCGTCGGCTTCCGCGGCGAGGCGCTCAAACTGCTCCCAAAGGGCGGGGTCCACGCGCTTGAGGCGCCATTGGATGTAGGTGGCCTCGAAGGGAGTGAGCCGCTCCATGGTCGCGCCCTTGGCGGCCGGCGGCGTGGTCTTGAGGTACCGCTCCATCTCCGCCTGGGCCGTCTTGCGCCATTTGGCGACGAGTTCCGGCGCCTTGGCCGCGTCTTGGTCCGCGGCCGCCCCGTCCTTCTTGAACTCGGCCAGGGGCTGCGCCGAGGTGATGACGTAGGTGAGGACCGCGTGTTCTTGGTCCGTGAACCGCTTCACGAAGGACTCGGGAGTGCTGCCATCCGCGCCCGCCTTGGGGCCGGGCTTCTCCGGCATCTTCATGCCGGCTTTGTCGTAGATGGGCTTGAGCTTGGCGGCGTCGGCGCTCAGAAGGGTCTTGAGCAGCTCGGCCACGTAGGAGAACTGCGCGCCGGGGTCGACCGCGCCGTGGGGCGGAGATGAGACGTAGCGCTGCATCTCGGAGCGCAGGACCGCGCGGGAGTCGCTGATGCGCTGCTTGAGCAGGAAGTGCTCCTCCGGGCTGCGCGGCACGGTCACCTCGATCCACTCGCGCCGGAACTGGTTGTAGTCGGCGTCCGAGGTCCACTTGAAGTAGCTGACCAGGAGGTCTGCCTCGAAGTCGCTGAGCTTCTCCGGCTCGCCCTTGCCGCCCGCGGTCGCAGACAGGTAGGAGGAGGCGATGTCCTTGAAGGCGCCCTTGCGCTGCCGGGAGGCGAAGCCTTCGGGGAGCCTGGCGTTGCCGGGCGCTTTCCGGAACTCGGCCATCGTGGCCTGGTAGTCCTTGAAGGTCGCGTCGGCTTTCTGGCGGCGGTCCGGGAAATAGCCGGTTTTGGCCTTGGCGGGGAGGCTCTTCTGGCGCATGAACTCGTCCCCGACCTCGTCGTTGTAGATGCGCATGAGCATGTCGAACATCCCGGTCTCCAGCAAAGTCATGTGGCGGTTGAAGGCCTGGGCCGGGTTGGGCTTGTCCGTCCCGTAGAGGAAGCTGTTGTCGCGCGGGCCCGACGGGGTGATCGGGGCGCCGGGCTTTTTGGACTCATCCACCATTTGCATCGCCGAGACGATGACGTCCAGGTTGCTCGGCGGCTGGCCGCCCGCGAGGTAGCCGTAGAGGTTGCTGTCGCTGTCCTCGGGAGTCCCGTCGTAGCGGGGCTTCTCCGTGCTCAGCTCCTTGAGCCGGCCCGCGATGCGCTGGATGGCCGGCGCGCCTTTCGATGTGAGGTAGCTGAAGTTCTCCTTCTGGGCCGAGTCGTCCTTCATGCGCTGCAGGACCCGGGCGCTGCGCCAGACGGACTCGTCGCCGGGCGGGAGCTTGGCCGCGACGACCAGCTTCATGACCTCGTCGGAGACTCCCGCGGGCCGGACCTGGGCCGGGACCTGCTTGCCGCCGCCGGGCGCGGACGCGTTCGGGACGAACACGTAGTATTTCCAGTCCTTCTTCAGGAGCTTGTAGCCGGCCAGCGGCTTGACGCCTTTGGCGTCCAGCAAGGTCTTGGCGCCTGCTCCATCGAGAGCGAAGAGCTCGCAATAGTCCCTTTCCACGCTCTTGGAGTCCCGGCTGGGAGCCCAGGTGGCGACGTCAGTGAAGATCCGGGAATACTTCGGGTCGCGCTGGCGCAGGAAATTCAGGAAGTACTCGGGGACGTAGTACTGCTTGCCGTCGGCCGTGACCTGCAGGTAGATGGACTGGCTGCCCTGGTCGAGCGGGGCTTTCGGCGCGGGGTAACGCGCTCCGGTCGCCCCTCCCCCTGCGGACAAGCCGGCGGGAACCGCGGACGATAATATTAGGAATGTGGCGGTGACAAACGCCATTCGGGATTTAGGGGTCATGGCATTCTCCGTACGGTCGCGGGATAGGCGACACGTCGTCAAAAATAGCAACTTAAGGATACCCCCAATACCGGTTTGCGTCAAGGGGTCTATGGGCCTAAGGGCCTAGAACTTGTTGAAGGCGGACATCTGCGCCAGGCTGCGCCGCGGCCGGGGCCCGGGAGCCTCGGCGGGGTAGCCCACGCTCAGGAGCATCTCCACCCGGTGGCCGCGCGGGACTCCCAAGAGGCGAGCCGCGGCCTTGGCGTCGAACCAGCCCAGCCAGCAGGTGCCCAGGCCCAGCTCTTCCGCCTGCAGGACGAAATGCTCGCAGGCGATGCCGATGTCTACCAGGCGGAAGACCGTGCCCTGGACCTGGTTGCCGACCCAGGCCAAGGCGCTGCCGCGCTGGGAGACCACGGCCGCCAGCACCGGGGCGGTCTCGGCGTGCTTGTTCATGGAGTAGGCGCCGGAGAACACCGCGGCGGAGAGGCGTTTCTTGAGGGCCGGGTCGTCGACGACCACGAACTTCCAGGGCTGGGCGTTGCAGGCCGAGGGCGCCAGGCGGGCGGCTTCCAGGCAGCAGTCGAGCTTCTCGCGCTCCACGGGGCGGTCCTGGAAGGCGCGGATGCTGCGCCGCGCCGAGGCGAGCTTTAGGAAGGGGGTTTCACGCATCGCAGGCATGATACATAAATCCGAAAGGCCGAAGGGCATCTGTTGGGGGCCTCGACCGACTGAGGGAAGATGAAGTGACCGCCTCCCTGGTCGCCGGCCTTACGGCTGGGTCGTTGGGGCCGTGGGCTTGGGGAGGGCAGGCGGCTCCGACTTGGCAAACAGATGGCCGAGGGCATGAAAGGGCATCGTTATTGCATCTACTATAAATGCAAAGGGCATTAAAAGTTCCGCCTCCATCGCCGAAAACTGCTGCTGGCCAGATTTGCACTGAGGAATCCCCGGATGCATCTCGCAATTATTACTGCAGCAGTCGTGCCCGTCATAAACATGATGTGTCAGAGGAAGCCAGGTATGCTTAGGATTATCCATATGGACCGTGGAGCATCCATTGCTGAGGAGTAACCAACTCAGCACGACGAGCCAATGCCTGCCGTGCGACTTCCAGACTGGACTCGGCATCAATTCGCTCGGCTATCGGTAGGCTACGGCGCGTTCTTGGCCGGGGGCATCGTCGCCGCGAGGCGCCTATGCTGCATCCGCCCCAACCCCCACCTCGGCCAATCCTCCCGGCCACGATGAGCCGGCGTAGGGCGGTTGCTGCCTAGAGGCGTTTCCAGCGTGTCGCATCGGCGTTATTCCTGGCTCCGTGTGTTGTATTATACCGATTGCCTGCCCCCTCGGGGGCAGGCAATCGGAAGGGAGGGAGGCAGGACGGCCGGGACTAGCAGGCAGAACGGATCGAAGAGGGGTTATTTCTCCTACAACTTGTCCTGTTGTTTGCGATGTAGGAAGAAACATCGCTCCCACTTTGCGAGTTGACGACTGGCGGCGTTCCCGCGCCGCCGGTCGTCAACGGCAATCCAATAGGGGACAAAGAGTCGGCTATGTCGACGGACATAAGGAGAATCCATGAAAAGCCATTTTTGTGTTGTCCTTGTCGCTTTAGTTCCGTGGGGAACCCTTTGGACCGCCGGTTACGCCGCTGATTTGTCAAACCATCCCGACGGACAAAGTGTGTCGCAGCAGTCGCAGAACCAATCAAAATGGGTTCGCCACAGTACGCCAAAGACATCCGATGAGGTCAAGGCCCTCGCGGCGACATTGCATCAATCGGACAAGGATTCCAAAGAAGAGGTGTATCAGGCTTTAGTGAGCGTCTCATCCGATGCGGCACAGCTTGGGCCTGTTTACAGGAAATTGCTCGATGACAAAGACGAAGATGTGCAGAGGGCAGCTATCCAAGTAGCCGGCAAGATGAAGATGAAGGAGGCCGCCCCAAAGATACGCACAATGTTGAGCCGGCGACCCAAGCACAGGATAATCGATGGACATGGCATTTATAAGGTGAGTCCTGGAGATTCGAATTACGCTCAGGAGGCTGTTGGTGCCCTTGTCGAATTGAATGACCTCGACAGCATAGATGAAATCGTTTCGCGAGATGAATTCATGTGCTGCATGGCTGGTGTCCGGCTGGCTCGATTCGGGGCGAAGGCGCTGCCCATGGTCCTTGCCAAGGCCAAGAAAGGCTGGGCACAGAAGCAGGGCGCCGGGAGCATGGTCCAGTTCATGCGAGACGAAGAGGCCGTCCCGACTCTGCTGGAACTTCTTGCTGGGCCTGATCCTGATTTTTCGGCAAGGGCCGCGCAGGCGATATCCGCTATCGCCAATAGCACTCAATCCGATCGAACAAAGAAGACAATAGTTGCTCAGCTTGAATCGCGAACGTCCAACCACGATTGGCGCATCAGGAAAGAGGTGTACGGAGGACTGCTTGCCGCAGACGCCAAATTGTTCGGCCCAACAGTTCTTGCCAAATTCGAGAAAGAAGACGGATTAACTCAACTCGAAGTTCTGTACGCCATATCGCGGAATCGCACGAAAGCTGCGGATGCCTTTTTGGAACAGTTTATTCGGGACGATGAAAAGCGGCATCCTGGCGACGACGACCTTCGGGCTGTAGCTGCGGGCATTCTGTATGAACTCACGGGAAGAAAGGTTCCTTACAAAGGGCTTGAAAGGGAACTGAAGAAATATAAAGACCCATATGTGGAAAGGTAATCAGGGCATACCACTCCGCGGTCTCCTTGCGTCCGCTGCAATATTTCTGACGACGCAAGTCTTGCTACCAATCCTCCCGGCCACGATGAGCCGGCGTAGGACGGTTGCTGCCTAGAGGCGTTCCCAGCGTGTCGCATTGGCGTTATTCCTGGCTCCGTGTGTTGTATTATACCGATTGCCTCCCCCCTCGGGGGCAGGCAATCGGAAGGGGGGGAGGCAGGACGGCCGGGACTAGGAGCCTGTCCGAGTAATCCTCGTCTATAAGCGGTAAAATTCTCTCTGCCCCCGAGGAGAGAATGAGCAAAACTTACCGCCCCTACGATCCTGATCAGATGTTCCTGATGCCGCCGTCCGTGAAAGACTGGCTGCCGACAGGACATCTTGCGCACTTCATCGCCGATCTCGCCGAGAGTCTAGACCTGAGCGCGATCACCTGCGTCTATGAGCGCGAAGAGCGAGGATTCCCACCATACCATCCGGTGATGATGGTGAAGGTGCTGCTCTACGCATACTGCGTGGGCCTTCCGTCGAGCCGAAAGGTTGAACGCGCGCTGGTCGAAGACGTGGCGCTGCGCTACCTGGCGGCCAACAACACACCAGACTTCCGGACGATCTCGGACTTTCGCAAACGGCACCTCGAGGCGCTGCGCGGGCTGTTCCTGCAGGTGCTGAGGCTTTGTCAAAAGGCCGGGATGATCAAGCTGGGGCACGTGGCTTTGGATGGTACGAAGATGAAGGCGAACGCCTCCAAGCACAAAGCGATGAGCTACGGGCGGATGAACAAGGAAGAGGCGCGACTTCAGGCAGAGGTCGACGAGTTGTTGCGCAGGGCCGACGAGATCGACGAGGCGGAAGACGCGGAGTATGGGCGCGACAAGCGCGGCGACGAGTTGCCTGCGGAACTGGCCCATCGCGAAGGTCGACTGAAGAAGATCAAGGAGGCGAAGGAAGCCCTGGAGCGCGAAGCCAAGGCAGAAGCTGAGGCGAAGAAGCGCGAGGCCGAGGACAAACGAGCCAAGAAAGACCCCCGTGGACGCCGACCTGGAGAGCCCGATCCCACGCCGAAGGATAAGGCGCAGAAGAACTTCACCGACCCCGACAGTCGGATCATGCCCCAACCGGGAGACCGGCTGGCATTCATGCAAGCCTACAACTGCCAGGCGGCCGTCGACGGCAAAGAGCAGGTGATCGTAGCAGCGGATGTGACCCGGCAGACCAACGATAGCCGACAGGCGGAGCCGATGCTCAAGCAAGTCGAGTCGAACGTGGGCGCTGTACCATCGAAGGCGAGCATGGACGCGGGGTATTTCAGCGAGGACAACGTCGAGGCGCTTAAGAAGATGGCCGTGGAGGCCTTCATCCCGCCCGAACGGCGCAAGCACGGGGAGGTTGCGCCGCCGGCACCGCGAGGCAGAATCCCGAAGGGGCTTTCAGCCAAAGAGCTGGCTCGACGGAAGCTGTCGACGATTCGAGGCAGAACCATCTACGCCAAGCGCAAGACGATCGTCGAACCGGTCTTCGGCCAGATCAAGCAGGCCAGAGGATTCAGGCAGTTCTTGCTTCGGGGGATCACGAAGGTCAAAGGCGAATGGTCGTTGATCTGCACGACACACAACCTGCTCAAGTTGTGGCGCAGGATGGGTGCCAAAACGGTCTTCCAAGCCGCCTGACCGCGCCAGAGGTCTGACTTCCCGTCTTCGGGATTGCCGTTGCGGCTATCAAGTCGCCGGGCGTCGGCAAAAACGAATTACTCGGACAGGCTCCTAGCAGGCCGAGCGGATCGAAGATGGGTTATTTCTCCTAGTGTGCCAGGCGAAACTTGTAGGTTCGTGCCGGTGAGAATCCGGACCGGGGAAAGATGAGCCATCACCCCGATACTGAACCCTGCATGGCGGGTGGCAACGCGCGCTGTGAAGCGTGGGGGAAGGAGATGCCGGGCCGTAACGCAAGTGAAGGGATAGAGCCCCGTAAAATAACAGTCATGGAGGCCGACCGTTTTAGGACTCGGGAAGGCAGCATGACGACGGTCGCCAAGGCCAGACCGGCGTCGCTCCATCGGGGTCGAAGACCGCGGCACGGCAGCAAAAGCGAGACTACAGGGACCTGGGAGACCCGCAGCCATTCCGGCCGACTATGACCGAAAAAGGGACCAACGACCCGGAGAGGGAAGGAAATCCTGGGCCAGCGGGTGTCGGACCAGCTCATAGTAGAGGCAAAGGCGGGGCAATGCCCGCTGAGTCCGCAAGGGCGCTCGAAGGGGCTGGCGGCAGTACGCAGAGCGAAGGGGAAACAGCGGCCGCGCGCAGAAGCGGAGAACCGCTGCTAACGGAACTGGAGCTCATAGCGAGGCGCGCGTGGCAGGAGCCGCGAAGCAGGTTCACGTCCATAACGCACCTGCTCGACGAGGCCTTCCTGGCGCAGAACTACCGGGAGCTCAAGAAGGATAAAGCTCCTGGGGTGGACGGTGTGAGCGTGGAGGAATACGGGAAGAACCAGGAGGAGAACCTCAAGGCGCTGGTGGGAAGGATGAAGGCCAAGAAGTATTGGCCGCAGCCGGTACGCCGGGTGTACATCCCCAAAGGGGAACACCAAGTCCGGCCGCTGGGAATCCCGGCGGTGGAGGACAAGGTGGTACAGAAGGCGATGGCGAAAATCCTTGAGGCCATCTATGAAGGGCGCTTCCTGGATGTGTCGTACGGGTACAGGCCCAAGCGCGGCTGTCACGAGGCGCTCAAGGCCCTCGACCGAGCCATCATGGACAGGCCGGTCAGCTTTGTGGTGGAGGTGGACATCAAAGGATTCTTTGACCACGTTGACCACAAGTGGCTGATGGAATGTCTGAGGCAGAGGATAAGTGACCCAAGCTTCTTGAGTCTGGTGTGGCGCAACCTCAAGGCTGGAGTCCTGGAGGAAGGCAAGGAGACTGAGACGGAGGCGGGCACGCCGCAGGGCGGCATCATAAGCCCGATCCTGTCGAACATCTACCTGCACTACATCCTGGACCTCTGGTTCGAGAGCAAGCTCAAGAAGGCATTGCGGGGTCATGCGCAGCTCATCCGGTATTGCGACGACTTCGTGGTATGCACGCAGTATCGGAGCGATGCGGAGCAGGTGTTGAGGGAAGTGAGGGTCCGGCTGGCCAAGTTCGGGTTGGAGCTGTCGGCGCAGAAGACTCGGATAATCGAATTCGGAAGGTTTGCCAAAGGCAACGCAGAGAAGCGCGGCGGCAGGCCGGCGACTTTCGATTTCCTGGGCTTCACGCATTACTGCGCGACTTCAATGAGGGGTCGGTTTGTGGTGGGGCGTAAGACCAGCGGCAAGAAGTATCGGGCGAAGCTGCGGGACATGAATGCATGGCTCAAGGCCGTCCGCTGCACCATGCCGTTGGCCCAATGGTGGCGAATCCTCAAGGCGAAGCTGGAAGGGCACTATAGGTACTACGGCGTCAGCGGCAACGGCAGGAGCATCAGCCGCTATCAGCACTGGGCGCGGAGAATGGTCTATAAGTGGGTCAACCGGCGCAGCCAGCGAGGGAGCTACAGTTGGGAGGCGTTCGAGCGCTACCTGGAACGGCACCCCTTGCCGAAGGCCCGTATCGTGCATCGCTTCTATCCCGCACCGGCCGCCTTGTGAGTACTGACGAAGAGCCGGATATGGGAAAACCGTATGTCCGGTTCTGTGAGGGGGTGCGAACGTGATTCAGCATTCTACTCGACCAACTCACTCCATGCCCTCCCGCAGCATCTGCAGATACGGCTCATAAGAAAACACCCGATGCCGTTGCTTCCCGGAGATCTCCTTCACGAAGCCTAGCCGCTGCAGCTTCCCCAGCGTCTTGTTCGCCGTTGGAAACGACACGCCCAACTCCCGGCTCGCGACCGGAACGGACAGGATGCACCGCTTCTGGAAAAGCTCATGCAGCCTCAACGCCGTTCCCCTCGACCTCCCCAGCCCCGCGATGGCGGCAGCGTGTTCCTTGAAGATGCCCACCAGCCTGGACGCCGTGCCGCTCGCCTCAACGGCGACCTCGGCGATCCCGTCCAGATAGAACGCCAGCCAACCCTCCCAATCCCCGTCCGTGCGCACGCGTTGCAGGGCCTCGTAATACTCCGTCCGCCGCGCCTTGAAGTACAGGCTCAGGTAAAGAAGCGGCGAGGAAAGGGCCCCCTCCGCGATCATGATGAGCGGGATCAGCAGCCGCCCCAAGCGGCCGTTCCCGTCCAAGAACGGATGGATGCTCTCGAATTGCGCGTGCGCCAGGCCCGCCTTGATCAAGGTCGGCGTCTGCGACGGCTCCCCATGGATGAATTTCTCCAGCGCGCCCAAGGCCGGCATCACCTCCTGCCATGGCGCCGGCACGAACCTGGCATTGCCCGGACGGCTGCCGCCGATCCAGTTCTGCGAACGCCTGAATTCCCCAGGCTCCTTGCTGCTGCCGCGCCCGCCCTTAAGGAGGATCTCGTGGATCTCTTTGATGAGGCGCAGGCTGACGGGAAGCTCCTTGAGCCTCGCGATCCCATGCTCAAGAGCGGCGACATAATTCGAGACCTCCCGCACATCAGCCATCGGCACGCCGGGGGTCTCCTCGTTCTCGAACAAGAGCAGGTCCGAAAGCGAAGATTGCGTGCCCTCGATCTGGGAGGAAAGCACGGCTTCCTTTCTGATGTAGGTATACAGCAGGAGGTGTGGGTTCGGCAGATGCGCTGTGATGGAATCGAGCCGGCCCAATGCGCTGCTGGCCTTCTCGGTCAGGGCCTGCAGCCCCTCGTCATACTTGATGGGCGGATTCGGCGGCAGGGGGGCTGGAATGAAGCAATAATATGGCTCTGGCCCTGGCTGTTTCTCCCAACGGCCTGATCTGGGGCTTTTTCTAGGCATATTATCTACCATAATGAAATTATAATGCGCTAAAGTTTAATTGTCAATATATTAATTAAACTTTACTATGCTAAAGTATAATTGTGAGTATATTAACTAAATTATACCGGCCGCATCGAAATGGAGCAGGGGCTAGAAGAGCTCCGGCTGCCGGCCCTTGTGCCGCTTGGGCGACGGCGCCTCGCTCTTCGGGATGCGGCGAAGCTCTTCTTCGATGTCCGCCACGAACGGCGAAGGCGGCGACTGCAAGGTCTTGCCGAAGAGGAAGCGCTTGTGCGCGTAGGACAGGAACAGCCTGTCCTTGGCCCGCGTCATGGCCACGTAGAACAGCCGGCGTTCCTCCTCGATGGAGTATCCCTCGGTGCCCTCGCGCCGGTAGGGCAGGACCCCGTCCTCGCAGCCGGTCAAGAATACCACCGGGAACTCCAGGCCCTTGGCCCGGTGCGCGGTCATCAAGGTAATGCGGTCGCCCGCCGCCGCAGCCTCGTGGTCGCGGAAATCCTCCAGGTCCTCGGCCTCCGGCACCTGCCGGCCGTCCTTCTTGGTCTTCTTGCCGTAGGTCACATAAGGGAGGCCGGCGCGCTCCAGCGCCGTCTCGAAGAGGCGGGCCTGGGCGTTGAGACGGTAGAGGATGACGATGTCGGCCAGACTATAGGTCCGTATCCCTTCATCAGTCTGGCCTGCCCAACCGGTGTCCACCGTGAAGCGGCTCGCCCCGCCCAGCAGGCCCTCGATGCGGCGCGCGGTCAGCTCCGCCTCCTGGCGGTCGCTCTGGTGCCCGGAGATGTCGATGGGCAGGCCGCGCTCCAGCCGCGCGCGCAACTGGCGGGGCAGGCGCGGCCGGTTGCGCGCGATGACCTGCTTGGCCGCGTCCAGGATCACGGCCTGCGAACGGTAGTTCTCGGTCAGGGGCAGCACCCGGCAGGCCGGGTGGTCCGCCGCGAACTGCGCGAAGGGGTCGAAGGGGCTGCCCGCGAAGCCGTAGATGGACTGGTCCGGGTCTCCGATGACGCAGAAGTTCCGGCCGGCCAGCGTGCCTGCGAAGCGGTACTGGGCCAGGCTGGTGTCCTGGAACTCGTCCATCAGGACGTAGCGGAACCGGCCGCGCCAGCGCCGCAGAACCTCCGGCCGCTGCTCGAAGAGGCGCAGGGCGAAGAGGAAAAGGTCGTCGAAGTCCAGCAGGCGCCGGCTCTCCAGGCGCTGCGCGTAGAGCCGCGCGGGCGCGCTCTGCGGCCACTCCAGGCGCTGCTTGGCCGCGCGCACCTCGTCGAGCAGGCCCGCGGCCTGGGCGCGCGGGACCACCCCTTCCAGAACGGCCGCCCGCTCCTCCTCGCCCAGGACCGAGGCCTCGGGGAAGGGATAGGCCTCCTCGCGCAGGATGCGCAGGGCCGCGGCATGGCAGGTCTCCGCCCAGAGCGCGCGCAGGTCCACGCCGGGAAGAAGGGCCTGAATGCGCTCGCGCATCTCGCCGGCCGCGCTGCGCGTGAAGGTGACGGCCAGGATCTCGCCGGGATGCACTCGTTGGTCGCGCACCAGGTGGGCGATGCGGTGCGCCAAGACCCGCGTCTTGCCCGTGCCCGGCCCGGCCGCCACCACGACCGGCCCATCCGTGGCGAGCACGGCCGCGCGCTGGCTCGGGTCGAGTTCCGCGTCGTTCAAAGCAGGGCGAGCTGGTCCTGGTGGGAGAAGTCATTCTCCGCCAGCACAGAGATGGTCCCGTATTCCCCGTCGAAGCCGGCCTGCAGCCGGACTTCCCCTCGGCGCATCCGCGCCAAGGCCAGGGCCGGCAGCGGCAGGCCTTCCGCCTCCAGTTCCGCGGCGGGCAGCTCCCGGAGTATGCGGAACTCGCTGCCGAACCGGGCCAGCAGCCTGTGGTAGAGGGCGTCCACCTTGACCGAGCCCGGCCCCACGCGCAAGGCCTGGCCGAGGACCTCCTTCAACGGGATGAGGCTCTCGAAGTCCGGGGCTCCGGCCGGCCGCTTGCCGGTCTTGCGGTCCGCCAGCTTCTCCACGCGGTGCAGGACTCCGACCGTGACCGGCTTGCCGCACTCCGGGCAGAGCCCGCCCCTCCGGATGGTCTCCTCCGGGTCCAGGCGCGCGCCGCACTTGCGGTGGCCGTCCACATGGTACTTGCCTTCCTCGGGGAAGAACTCGAGCGTCTTGAGGAAGCGCTCAGGGTCGCGGCCGCGGATGGCCGAGAAGATGCCCGGGTAGGAGAGCTCGCAGTCGAAGAGGTTGGCCTCGCGGCCCAGCTTCTCCGGGGAATGGGCGTCGGAGTCGGAGATGAGCGCGATGCGGTCCAGCGCGGAGAGCCGCCAGTTCATGGGCGGGTCCGAGGAAAGCCCGGTCTCGACGGCGAAGATCTCGGAGGCGAGGTCGCCGAAGCACTCCGGCAAGGAGTCGAAGCCGGACTCGGAGCCGAACACCGCGAAGTGCGGGGTCCAGGCGTGGGCCGGGACCAGATAGGCCTCGGGATCCGAGCCGCGCACGAGCGCCAGGAGCTCGCGGGAGTCCAGGCCCAGGATGGGCCGTCCGTCGGAGCGGATGTTGCCGATCTCGCCCAGGCGGGCGCTGAGGCGGGCCGCGGCCGCCAAGGAGGGGGCGAAGACCAGGTGGTGGACCTTGCGCACCTTGCCGTCCTTCTTGTAGATGCAGGAGATCTCGCTCTCCAAGAGGAAGCGCACCGGCGCCCGGCAGGACTGCGGGACGTCCTGATCCTGGCGGCGAGCCAGCTCGGGCCTGAGCTGGTAGAGGCCGGCCTCGGCCGGGACGAGTTTTTCCTGGAGCTGGGCGGACCAAGCGGGGTGGGTGAAGTCGCCGGTGCCCAGCACGGTGATGCCCTTGAGCTGGCACCAGCGGTAGAGCGTCTCGGGCTCCAGCGCTTTGCTGCAGGCCCGCGAGAACTTGGAATGGATGTGCAGGTCGGCGATGAAGGGCATGAATCAATGGTATCAAAAAGGGTCCAAGTGTTATAATCCGAATCATGGCACTCATCGAAGACGGCCTCGCCGACGTGGTGGAGCAGCTCTGCGGCCACATCAACAACAAGATCAGCCCGCTGCAGCGCCAGCGCGCGCACCTGCCCCTGCCCAACGGAGAGGAGGTGCGCCGCGTCGTGGAGATGCTGCGCAGCGCGCTGTTCCCGGGCTACTATGGGGCGCCGCCCATCCCGGCCAAGAACATCCGCTACCACATGGGCGCGGCCCTGGACGCCGCGGCCAGGGCCCTGGCCGAACAGGTCGAGCGCGCCTTCTGCTTCTTCTGCGAGAAGACCGGGGATGAATGCTGCGAGGGCTGCCACCAGCGCAGCTTCGCGATCATCGCCGATTTCATGAAGACCTTGCCCGCGGTGCAGCAACTGCTGATGAGCGACGTGCAGGCCGCCTACGAGGGCGACCCGGCGGCGACCTGCCCGGCCGAGACCGTGTTCTGCTACCCGGGCATGATGGCCGTCACCAACCAGCGCATCGCCCACGAGCTCTACCGTCTCAAGGTCCCGCTCATCCCGCGCATCATCACGGAGCTGGCGCACTCGGCCACGGGCATCGACATCCATCCCGGCGCCGTCATCGGCAGGAGCTTCTTCATCGACCACGGCACCGGCGTGGTCATCGGCGAGACCAGCACCATCGGCGCGGGGGTCCGGCTCTACCAGGGCGTGACCTTGGGCGCCAAGAGCTTCCCGTTGGACGAGCACGGCGACCCCATCAAGGGCATCAAGCGCCACCCCGACGTGGAAGACGAAGTGGTGATCTACGCGGGCGCCACCATCCTGGGCCCGGTGCGCATCGGCAAGGGCTCCCAGGTCGGCGGCAACGTCTGGCTCACCCACAGCCTGCCGCCCGGCAGCAAGATCACGCAAGCCGACTCCGACCGCTGAGCGTCCCCTGAGGGGGAAAGAAAAGCCCCGCCCGTATGGGCGGGGCTTTTCCTTAAACGCGTCGCGCGGTCAGACTTCGGAGAGGCGCTTCTCGAAATGCTGCAGGACCTGGGTGTTGATGTTGTCGAGGAGGCCGCCCAGCATGCAGCCGTCGCCGTTGCAGCGCTTGACGCTCATCAGGCAGGAGTTGAGCCTCATGGGGCCTTCCACGGCCTCCAGGATGTCGAGGAGGCGGATCTCGGCGAGGGGCCGGCCCAGAAGATAGCCGCCCTTGGGGCCGCGGACCGCGTGAACGATGCCCGCTTTGGCCAGCCGCTGGAACACCTTGGAGAGGTGCGCGGCGGAGACCTTGAGCTCCTCGGCCGCATCGTTGGTGGTGATGGGCTTTCCGGTGCCCTTGGAGAGCAGCAACGCCGCGTGCATCGCGATCGTCGAGCCTTCCGAGATGTTCAAAATCTTGACCATTATCAACCTCCTTGAGTTTCTGACCGTATAATCGGTCAATGCCGTACTAGTTTCCCATAATAGCCGGGAACTGGTAATCGGGGGTTGCCTTATTTGTTTCTAGGGGATTCCCCTAGGCCTATTTAGAGGCAGGCGGGGGCGCCGCGCGGCCTTCGGAAGCGACCCATTCCACGGCGGCCTGGGCCAGTTGGGGGGAGTTCTTGATGCCCAGCTTGAGCTTCATGTTCTCCCGGTGGGCCTCGATGGTCTTGACGCTGCGGTGGAGCACATCCGCGATCTCGCGGGTGGCATGCCCCTGGCCGATGAGCCGGAAGATCTGCAGCTCCTTGTCGGTGAGGAGCTCCACCGGCGAGAGGCCGGCCGGCTCGCCGCCGATCTGCCGGCGCAGGAGATCCGAGGTGACCTCCTCGCTGAAGAAGAGCCCTCCGGCGAGCACCTTGCGCACCGCGGCCAGCAGGCGCGGCGTGGGCTCTCCCTTCATGACGTAGCCCTGCGCCCCGGCCCGCATGGCTCTCTGCGCGTAGACCGACTCCTGGTGCATGGAGAGGATGAGCACGGGCAGCTGGAGCTTGCGGGCGCGCAGGTCCTTGACCAGGTCCAAGCCGTCGGCCGACTGCAGGGAGATGTCGACGATGGCCATGTCCGGGTTCTCCGCCTTGACGGCGCGCAGCGCGCTGAGGGAATCCTCGGCGAAGGAGCAGATCTCCAGGTCCGGCGTCTGGCCGAGCAGCTGCGCCAAGCCCTGGCGCACGATGGGATGGTCCTCCACGAGAAGGATGCGGGCCCGTGAGCCCGGGGTCCTGCCTGCGCTGCGCTTCTCCGGCTTCATGTTCTCCCTCCGTCGGGCGCGGCGGCGGGCGGGACCCGGCAGATCACCGCGGTCCCTCCGCCGACATGGCTCGATATGGTCAGCGTCCCGTGGATGATGCTGGCGCGGTGGCGCATGATGTCGAGGCCCATGCCCGCGCCCTTCTTGGGGGCCTCCAGCATCCCGGTCCCGTCGTCGGTAATGGTCAATTTCAGCCCGCGGTCGTCCTCGCTGAGGTCGATGGTGATCTCCCGGGGCCGGCCGTGGCGCACGGCGTTATGCACGGCTTCCTGGGCGATCCGGTAGAGGTGGTCGGCTACGCCCGGCTCGCGGACCAGGACGCGCCGGTCCGCCTCCAGGCGGCAGGACACCTTGGCGGTGGAGCGCACGTGGGCGGCCAGGCCGGCGAGGGCTTCCAGCAGGCCTTCGGGCCGGGCCGGGGCCGACTGCAGGCCCCGGGCGAGTTCGCGGACCTGGACGAGGGCGCGGTCCACGTGCCGGAGGAGCTCCGCCATGGCGCCGGCCTCGGGCGAGGACTGGTCCGAGAGCCGCTCCTGCAGGGCCCGCCCCAACAGCGCGATGCCCGTCAGCTGCTGGCCCAGGTCGTCGTGCAGGTCGTGGCCGATGTTGCGCCGCTCCCGGTCGCTGATCCGCAGGATCTTCTCCTCGAGCCGCCGGCGCTCGGTGATGTCCTGGAGCCAGGCGAAGAACCGGGCCGGGCGGCCTTGCTCGTCTTTGCTGGTCTCGCCTTCCACGTGGATGATGCGCTCGGCTCCGTCCGGCCTGCGGATCCGGTATTCCTCGGCCAGCCGTCCGCTGGTCGTGTCGTTGTCTTGCAGGGCTCTGCGCAGACGCTCGCGGTCATCCTCATGCACGTACCTGAGGAAGTTCTCCGGCTGGTCCGGCATCTCGTCCTTGCCTGCGCCGAAGATGCGGTGGACCCCTTGCGAACGGTAGACTTCGCCGGTCCGGAGATCGCGGACCACGCTGCCGATGCCGGCCAGGCGCTCGGCTTCCGCGAGCATGGCTTCGCTGCGGCGCAGAGCCTCCTGCGCCCGCCGGCGCGAGGTGATGTCGCGGCAGATGGTCATGATCAGGGGCTTCTCGCCCATCTGCACCACGGTGGCATTGATCTCGATGGGAGTGACCCTGCCTTCCCGGTCCGCGTAGTCGATCTCCAGGTTCCGGACGAAGCCGTTCTTGAAGCAGTCCGCGACAGCCGCGGCGTTGCGCTCCCGATCGGAAGGGACGGTCCACTCCATGACGCCGCGGCCGCGGATATCATCGAGGCCGCGGTGCCCGGAGAGGCGGACGTATTCGGGGTTGGCGTCGACGACCCGGCCCTCCCCGTCGACGACCACGTAGCCGGTGTTGGTGGTCTCGACCAGGGCCCGGTAAAGGCGCTCGCTCTCGATGAGATGGTCCTCGGCGAGCCGGCGCGCCGTGACGTCGCGGTAGTTGACGACGATGCCCTGGACGTCGGGGTTGGCCAGCTGGTCGTTGGCCACGATCTCGACCGTGCGCAGGGAGCCGTCCTTGTGCCGCAACTGCAGCTCGCGGCGCCCGCCCAGTTCCGGCTTGCCGACCAGCTCCCGGACAGCCTCGGGCCCGCCGCCGGACCCAGCCCCGTGGATGAAATCCCAGATGGGCTTGCCGACTACTTCCTCGGGCTTGTAGCCCAGGATCGGCTCTATGGAGGGCGTGTGATAGAGGACGAGGCCGTCCTGGCCTACGAGCATCACCGCGTCCCAGGAATTCTCGATGAGGGCCTGGAACCTCTTCATGCACTCCAATATTAGCAAGAATCCCGCCGGCGCCGCCGCACTTGATTATCTCTTGACCGCGCCGGGCTATCCTATCGACAGAAGGAGTGTTTCCGGAAAGGAGAGGGAGCCATGTCTAAGAACGCGGTCGTGGAAAAGGCGGCGCAGAAGATCGAGATCAAGAGCTTCGAAGCTCCCGACGAGCGGCGGGCCTTCCCGAAAGGGCGGCTGGAGCTCGTCAAGGTGGGAGGCGCGACGCTGGGCAAGGCGGTCCTGGAGCCGGGCTGGCGCTGGTCCGAGTCCGTGAAGCCCATCGCCAAGACCAAGAGCTGCGAGGCGCCCCATCTGCAGTATCATCTGGCCGGGACCCTGTGCATCCGGATGGACGACGGGACGGTGCGGGAATGCCGGGCCGGGGACGTGTCCGCGGTGCCCACGGGCCATGACGCCTGGGTGGTGGGCGACGAGCCGGTGGTGGTCGTAGATTTTCAGGGCATGGCCGAATACGCGGCTGGCCCCAGCCAGCGCAAGTAGCTGGGCCGGAGACGCGCTTTCATGGCCCTGCAGGAGGCAGCGCTATGGGTGAAACCAAGAGAGTGACGTTGGATTGCAGGCAGCATCCCAAGTCCGGCTGCACGCTGGCCTTGTCCGGCACGGAAGAGGAGGTCCTGGACATCGGGGAGTATCACGCGGTCACGAAGCACGGCTTCGAGAAGTCGCCGGCGCTGCGCGAACAGCTGAAGCAGTTCATCAAGACGGAGGCTTTCAGCGGTTGAGCGCGAAAGGGGTCGGACCTGTAGGGCGGCATCTTCGGATGCCGCCCCGCTTATTGTGGTATCATGGACTCCGCGACCATGAGACAGCCTTGGTCTTTCCTGCTGCTGGCCGGCTTGGCGGGCTTGGCCGCGTGCCGGCAGCCCGAGCCCGGCGGCCCTGACCGCCGCATCGTGCTCTGGGAGATGGAGGACGCCGCGGTCGCGCCCTACATCGACTCGGTCCTGGAGGCCTTCCGCAAGCTTCCCGGCAACGCGGACATCAAGATCGTCCGCACTCACTACCATCCGGAAGACCTGCGCCAGCAATTCCAGACCGCCTCCATCGCGGGCAACCCGCCGGACCTCCTCATCACGCAGTCGGACCCGGCCGGGATCTACTCGGTCTCCGGCTTCATCCTGCCCGTGGACGGCCTCTTCGACATGCGCCGCTACAACAAGACCGCGGTCGAGGCCATCTCCCAGGACGGCAAGGCCTGGGGCGTGCCCATCTCCAACGGCAACCATCTGATGCTGATGTACAACAAGAGCCTCGCCCCCCAGCCGCCGCGGACCACGGCCGAGCTCTTCGACTTCTGCGACCGGCGCGCACCCGGGCTGAAGCTGGACCGCTGCATGGCGTTCTTCTTGGGCGAACCGTATTGGCTGGTGCCCTGGATGGGCGCCTTTGGCGGCTGGCCCATGGACGGGCGCAGACCCACGCTGGATACTCCGGCCACGCGGCGGGCCCTGGAGTTCGTCCTGGAGCTCAAGGGCCGGGGCTATGTGCCGCAGGAATGCGATTACAACTGCGCCGACGCCCTGTTCACCGAGAAGAAGGTGGCCTTCGTCATCGGCGGCGACTGGGCCATATCCCGCTATGAAGCCCAGCTCAAGTCCGATCTGGGCATAGCCCGGATCCCGAAGCTCTCCCAGACCGGCCGCTGGCCCACGCCCATGGTGAGCGGCGCCTACTTCATGCTCAGCTCCAAGCTCCAGGGGGCCAAGCTCGAGCTGGCCAAGCGCCTGGTCGATTTCTATACCGACGAAGAGAACCAGATCGGACAGGCCAAGACCCTGATGCGCCTGCCGGCGCTCTCCCAGGCCAACCGGGCCAAGGTCATCATGGACGACCCCAATATGCGGGCCTCCATGGAGCAGCTTTTGGTCGGCCGGCCCATGCCCATGGCGACCGAGATGCGCGCGGTCTGGGACGCCATGCGGCCGCTCTACGGACGGGTGCTGTCCGGGAAGATGACGGTGGATGAGGCGGTCCCCATGATGCAGCGGGATGCCGAGAGCAAGATCCGGGAGATGAACGAGTGAAGAGGGGCGGGTCTCTTAAAGGAAGTTCCGCGCCGAAGGCGCGGAACTCCGGACCGACGCCCGCCAGGGCGCCGGTCCGCGCCGTAGACCACGGGCAGCCAACGTCGGCGCAGACGCCTGAGGGCGTCTGCGCGATTGCCGGCGCTTCGCGCCGGCAATTCAGGGGGGAGGCGAGCTGATATGATCTCATCCCTCTTGCAGGTGTTGGAATTCGTCGCCCTCCTGGCCGCCGCCGTCGCCGTCCTGGAGCTCTACCTCCATCTCCATTTCACCTATTATGACCGCCCTTGGTTCATCCCCGCGACCGTTTCCGCCGCGCCGGTTGTGGCGGCTGTGTCCGGACACAGTCTCGCAGCTGGACACCTTTTCTCTCTGGCTCTGGCCGCAGCCGGGGTGCAACTGGTCTCAGCCTTGGTCTTCAGGTATGTGGTGCGCGGCAAGCACTCCCTGCCCATCATGCTGCTGGCTCCGGGCTTCATCGGGCTGGGCCTGCTCATCGCCTATCCTCTGTTCTTCGAGGTCTATCTCGCCTTCCACGACCTCAAGCTCACCACCATCATGGCCTGGAGCCGGACCGGGCACATCCCTTTCGTGGGCTTGCGGCATTTCGGCAAGGTCTTCACCTCCTCGCCGCTCTCCTCGGTCACCTTCTGGCAGCTCTTCGGCCGCACGATCTGGTGGACCTTCATCAACGTCTTCTGCCATGTCACGGGCGGCTTCATCCTGGCCTTGCTGCTCAACAGCTGCGGCCGCTTCCGGGGGCTTTACCGGACCTTCCTGGTCATCCCCTGGGCCATGCCCCAGGTGGTGGCCATACTCGCCCTGCGCGGGGAGTTCCAGTCCCAGTACGGGTTCATCAACGTCATGCTGGGCCGCTTCGGCCTGGGGCCGGTGCAATGGCTGACCCAGCATCCCCTGCTGACCTGCACTTTGATCAACGTGTGGCTGGGCATCCCCTTCATGATGGTGATCATCCTGGGCGGGCTGCAGTCCATCTCCAAGCATTACTACGACGCGGCGGCCATAGACGGGGCCTCGGCCTGGCAGCAGCTCCGCCACATCACGGTGCCCCTGCTGCGTCCGGTCCTGGGCCCGGCCATCACCTTGGGCACGGTGTGGACCTTCAACAACATCAACGTCATCTACCTGGTGACGGGCCAGGCCGGGGGCACCGAGGACGCGGATATCCTCGTTTCGGCGCTTTACAAGGCCGCTTTCACTTTTTACCGTTATTCGTATTCCGCCGCTTTGGCCATCGTGATCTTCTTGATTTTGTTCTTCTTTTCTGTGTTGTGGCTGAAGTTCTCCAAGGGCTCGGAGTCGGTCTATGGCTGAGACCCGGGAGGACGTGGCGCGGGCTCTGGCCGCGCACCGCCGCAAGCAGACGGTTCAGGCCGTGCTCATCCACGCCGCTTTGATCGCGGCCTGCCTGATCTGCGTCTATCCTCTGCTGCGCATGGTCTCGGTCTCCCTGCGGCCCGGCGACCGCCTCATCTCCACCGACCTCTCGCTGCTCCCCGCCGGCGCGACCGCCGCTTCCTATCTCAGCGTCTTCAAGCAGACCAATTTCCTGCTCTGGCTCTGGAACTCCTTGGTCATCACCTGCGTGACCTCCTTCATCGGCGTGAGCCTGGCGGCCACCGGCGGCTACGCCTTCTCGCGCTTCAAGTTCCCGGGCGACAAGCTGGGCCTGACGCTCCTGCTGGGGACGCAGATGATACCGGCCGGCATGCTGCTTCTGCCGCTTTTTTTGATGATCATGCGCCTGGGGCTCATCAACACCTACCTGGGGATGATCGTCGCCTATTCCGTGACGTCCTTGCCCTTCAGCATCTGGATCCTCAAGGGCTACTACGACACCATCCCGCGCTCGCTCGAAGAAGCGGCTTTGGTCGACGGCACCAGCCGCTTCGGCGCCTTCTACCGCATCGTGCTGCCCCTCTCCACCCCGGCCCTGTCCATCGCCTTCCTCTTCAATTTCACGCAGGCCTGGAACGAGTACCTGGTGGCGCGGGTGGTGCTCTGCGATGCGCAGCGCTACACCTGGACCTTGGGGCTCTTCGAGCTGCAGGGCCAGTACCTGACGCAGTGGGGGATGTTCGCGGCCGGCTCATTCATGGTGACGGTGCCCGTCCTGCTCATCTTCCTCTATTCGTCGAAGTGGCTCATCTCGGGCCTGACCTTGGGCGGAGTGAAAGGATAAACATGGCATCAGTGACCTTGAGGCGCATCAGCAAGAGATACCAAGAGGCGACGGTCCTGCGCGAGATCAGCCTGGAGATCGCGGACCGCGAGTTCATGATCCTGGTCGGGCCCTCGGGCTGCGGCAAGTCCACGCTGCTGCGCATGGTCGCGGGCCTCGAGGACATCACGGAAGGCGAGATCCTCATCGACGGCAGGATCGTCAACCACCTGGCCCCGCGCGACCGGGAGATCGCCATGGTCTTCCAGGACTACGCCCTCTATCCGCACATGACGGTCGAGGAGAACATGAGCTTCGGCCTGCGCCTGCGCGCCGTGGCCAAGGCCGAGATCGACCGGCGGGTACAGGAGGCGGCGGGCATCCTGCAGATCCAGAGCCTCTTGAAGCGCACGCCGCGCGCCCTCTCCGGGGGGCAGCGCCAGCGCGTGGCCATCGGCCGCGCCATCGTGCGCAAGCCCAAGGCCTTCCTGTTCGACGAGCCGCTGAGCAACCTCGACGCCAAGCTGCGCGAGGAGATGCGCGTGGAGATCGCCAAGCTGCACCAGCGCCTGGGCGCGACCATCATCTACGTCACCCACGACCAGGTGGAGGCCATGACCTTGGGCTCGCGCATGGCCGTGATGAACGGCGGCATCATCCAGCAGGTGGGCACCCCGGCCGAGGCCTTCGCCCGCCCCGCCAACCATTTCGTGGCCGGCTTCATCGGCAGCCCGACCATGAACTTCCTTTCGGGAACGCTGGAGGGGGGGACCTTCAAGAGCCCGGACCTGGGCTTCAAGCTCCCCGGGGCGCGTGCCGCGGGCCCGGTGATCCTGGGAGTGCGGCCCGAGGGCATCTGCGTCGACCGCGCCGACGGCTCTGCGTCGAGCGAGCCCGTGCCGGCCGTCATCGAGGTGGTGGAGCTCTTGGGCTACAAGCGCAACCTGTACCTCAAGGCGGGCGAGAAGCGGCTATTGGCCACGGTGGACGCGTCCTTCGACGGCAAGCCCGGCGACACCGTCTCCATGAGCTTCCAGCTCGCCGGCATACACCTGTTCGACAAAGAGAGCAAGTCCCGCATCGCCTGAAGGCAAGTCCAAAGGGACGTCATAGTTCCTTCGAGTGCGATCCTGAATTACATGCACCTCTCTGTGGAATTCCGCTGACGGTACCATCCCTTTTCCATCCTTACCTCGATTATCGCGGCAAATAGCGAAAAATCATTATTTCGTAATCGTTTTTTTCCCGGGACTGCACGTCTTGCGGAACTTTTTGGCGTCCAACTCGTATATAGTATGTGGACCCAGAGAATTGGTTCGCCTACTGCGCCAAGAGAACCAACGCGGAACTCATAGCAGGCCTTAAGCGCCTCGACGGCAGGGAGTCGCGCTCTCTGGCGGCCATACTCGCGCATCTCTCCGAGCTCGATGACCGCATGGCCGTGCAGGAACTGGCCTTCCCTTCGCTGTTCAACTACTGCACCAGAGAGCTCGGCTACTCGGAAGCCGAAGCCCTGCTTCGCATCCGCACCGCGCGCGCCGCACGGCGCTACCCCAGCATCCTGACCATGATCGCTCAGCGGCGCATCCACGTGACGGCCGTGGCCAAGCTCTACCCGCATCTGACTTCCGCCAACTATCGCAGCTTGCTGGCCAAGGCCAGCCGGCGCTCCCTGGAGGAACTCGACCGTCTGCTCGCCGAGCTTGCGCCCCTCCCGGAAAAGCGGCCGGTGATCCGCATGCTCTCAGTCGGCGATCCCGCTCCGGCCTTGGAGAACGGCGGCCCGCCGAAGGATCCCTGTGGGGGCGCCGCAGCAGAAGACCTGTTCTCAGCGGCAGCCAGCGGCGAGCCGGCTGCGACCCTATCGCAGACGGAAGCGCCAGAGCAACGCGAAGGCCGCGTGCTCTTCAACTTCGTGGCCGGCGAGGAATTGCTGGCCAAATACAAACGGGCCAAGGGCCTGCTCTGGCACAAGTACCCGGCCGGCCGGCCGGAGCACATCTTCGACGATGCGCTCGAAGCCTTGCTGGACCGCAAGGACCCTGACCGGCGCATAGAACGGAAGCGGCGCCGGGCTGCGGCGCGGGAGGCCGTCCGGGCGCGGGCGCCCTGCCGGCGACTTTCTTCGCCGGGCCGGGCTCTTTCTGGCTCGCCTATCGGTTCGGCCACATGATGCTGGTGGAGTCCTACCGGGGTTCTATGCCTTCGTCTACGTCCGGAAAGGCCGCTGAGCCGGAAGACCCGAGCGCCTATGGCTGAGCTTTCGGGGGGGATGCGACTTTTTGACAATCATCCAGCCAACCGGTCAATTCCTTCTTTAGCTCTCTAGCGACCTCGGGTTCCCGCTCGACCAAATTGATCGACTCTTTAGGATCGCTTTTAACGTCATACAACTCGTAACCATATGTATCGGCTTTAGGATCACGAGTTGAAATGAACTTCCATCTAGCGGTCCTGATTGCTATGTCTCCCCTTTGCATAGCGGACGGTGGATGTCTTTTGGTTTCAGAATAAGCGTTCAGATTAAGATCGACATCATGATTCACCAAGGGCATCAGACTTATCCCTTGGATGGTGATTCCCGGATGGATATCCAGGATATCCAAGATGGTAGGCATGATATCGATAGAGCGTACCACCTTATCGATCAATTTATTCTTCGGGATGATTCCAGGTAACCTGACAATAAAAGGGACATGCATTGTTTCATCGTAAAGGTGATTGCCGTGAAACAGCTCGCCGTGCTCTAAGAATTCATCCGCATGGTCGGAAGTCACGATGATCAAAGTATCATCGAGCAAGCGCAGGCCTTTCATTTCATCGAGCAGGACGCCGATCTGATCATCCACGTATTTGATCTCGCCGTCATATTGAGAGATCACATATTCTAAAGCCCTGGGATGCTTCTTAAGGTAAGAGGGAAGGCGAGAGACCGCTTCGTCTACGATTTCTCTGGGGAAATCGTCATGAAAGTAGAACAAGATGTTGCCCGGAAGTTTCTTGAAACGCTCATCGACCCCGCCTCGGGAAAACAGCTTGTCATAAGGACGAGGGGGAGTGTAGGGGTTGTGAGCATCCGTGTAATTCAGATAGAGAAAAAATCGTTTCTTGGAGTTCGTCCTCAGCCAAGCGATGGCCTTCTCATTGATATATGGGGCTGCAAATCCCGCGCCGACCCCCGGTGAATCCGTGTCAAAATCCTGCCCGATCAGCGGCCCCGTAGGGCCTCCAAAGAGTGCGGTCACATAAGCTTCTTTTTTCAATATCTTCGGGAGAGTCGCGAATCTCTTGGGAGACCCGCCGTTGGATTGAAAAACAGGCGGATACAGGGAGGTGAATATCGAATACATGGATAGGGGACCGGCCGGCACTGGGCTGAAAGCCTGAGTGAACAGCGTCCCCTCTTTCGCCAATGCATCGATATGAGGGCTGGTGTCCCGGTGATAGCCGTAGCAGCCAAGATGATCGGCTCTCAAGATGTCGACGACGATCATGACGACATTGAAATCCTTTGCTCTCTTGTTATGGTTGGAAATCAAAAAATAAGAAAGCCAAGGGATCGCCAATATCGCGACAAAGAATAAGAATCTCCTGTTCCTCACCCGATCGATCCCTGGAATCGCTATCCGAATATGAATCTCCCCAGGACCTTCCTGAAGGGGGAAACGAGTCTCAGCAGGAAGTCTCCCCACGGGGATTCATAGATGAAGAACGCTATGGCTTTCTTCAGGGATGTCTCCCTGTAGACGTTGTAGCCGAACCACTGGTTCCGCTGCCTGATGAGCCGGTCCGGGAAATCGGGCATGGCCAGAAGAGGCGAGCGGAAAGTGACATATGAGCGGGGCAGCTCCAGATGCGGCGGAAGATAGCCCATCTTCACGGCCCGGTCATGCAGCGCCGTGCCGGGAAGGGGGAAGTAGATGGTCAGGGTGTACATGTCGGGCTGGATCTTCCTGATGAGGTCCTCCGTGTCATCGAACATCCGCGGGGTCTCTCCAGGCAAGCCGATGATGGTGAAGGCTTCCGTCATGAATCCCAGGGACTTGACGTAGGCGAAGGTCTCCACCGCTTCCTCATTCGAGAAATGCTTGTTGATGACGGTCCTGCGGAACTCCTCATTGCCGGTCTCGATGCCGAAGCCTATCCTGCGCCCGCCCGCATCCTTCAGCC
This sequence comes from Elusimicrobiota bacterium, assembly GCA_026388095.1. Classification (NCBI taxonomy): domain Bacteria; kingdom Pseudomonadati; phylum Elusimicrobiota; species Elusimicrobiota bacterium. Next base: position 85,690 of record JAPLKL010000046.1, read on the forward strand.
TCGCGAGGAGCCCCTTGTTCTTCATGGGGATATGCCCATAGAAGTCGAAGGGCAGGCGCACCTCGCGGCGGTAGATCCCGCAGAATTCCTCCACGAGAGCCTCATTGGCCATGAATGTGTCATCCATGAAGTTGATTTCCCGCAAGTCGTATCGTTTCCGGCACGCCAGGATCTCGGCGACCACCCTCTGAGCGGAACGGTAGCGGACGTATCTCCCCGCCTGTTTGGAAGAGAGCGCTTTGTTGGAGCAGAACGCGCACCCGAAAGGACAGCCCCGGGTGAGCCTGAAACCGTTCTCGCCGGAGATGGATTTGAAACCGAAACGGCGGGAGGTCGCCCCTTCGGCGAACAGCTCTCGATCGACCGGGGGGAGGGCGTCGAGGTCCGAGAGGAAAGGCCCCGGCTCGCTCCTGACGATGCGGTCGCCATGCTTGACATGAAGCCCCGCCACCCCTTCAGGACGCTCGCCTCTTTCGAGGGACCGCACCACCTCCAGCAGGACCCTCTCTCCTTCCCCGACACAGAGAGCATCGAGCCTCTCGCACTCGAGCAGACAGTCCGGATTCAGCGTGGGATGGGGGCCGCCGCAGATCGTGAAGACCTCCCGGTCTTTCACCAGGGCCAGAAGATCCTTGACGAATCGATACTGATCCCAGCTCACGTAGAAGGCGATCACATGAGGCTTGAAATCCTCCAACTGCCTCTGAAACTGCCGCCCATCGTAATGCGGCGACATGTAGCACAGCCTTATGTCCCGATAGCCATGCTCCTTCAGGTACGCGGACAGGGAAGCCAGGCCGTACTGGAAGCCGTAGCTCCCCAGCTTGACGTTGATCATGGTGTAAACGAAGAGTATTCTCATGCGCATCTCCCGGAGCGCGTCATGCTCATGAGCCTGAAGAAGCCTCTGAGGTAGCTTTTCAGCACGGCCATGTTCCGTATGGATCTCAACGCTCGGATGAGGTATGAGGGCCGCAGGTAGAAGCCCCGCGCCGCCCGCGAGTAAGCAGCCTTCAGGTACTCGGGCGTCAGCCCCTCCTGAAAGAACCAGACCTCGGTCCCACTATATGAAGGATTGTCCCAGACTTCCTGGTTGAGACGGTAGCCGCGGATGATCTTCTCCCGCAACCGGGAGCCGAGCGGGATGGCCAGGTTGAACCCCGCGAAACTCAGATCGAGCGACTGCGCGAAGGAGATGGTCTTCTCAACGGTCTCCACGGTCTCTCCGGGATAGTTCAGGATGAACATCCCGTTGGCGGCTATCCCGGCCTCGTTCGTCCACCTCACGGCATCCCTGGCCTGCCTGGTGGTCGTGCCCTTGTCCATCTTTTTCAAGATCTCATCGTCGCCGGACTCGATCCCGTAGCTGATGCTGCGGCAGCCCGCTCTCTTCATGAGCCCCAGGAGTTCCCGGTCCACCTCATCCACCCTGGCCGAGCATCTCCAGATGATGTCGAGTCTCTTCTCGATGAGCAGGCGGCACAGCCGGACCGCGCGCTCCTTCGAGACGGTCAGAGTGTCATCGTAGAACTTGATCTCTCTCACCCGGTACTTCCGGATCATCTCCTCGATCTCTGCCACGATCCTCTCGGGAGCGCGCAGCCGCACACGGCCCAGCCAGACGGCCTTGTCGTCGCAGAATTCGCAGTGATAGGGGCAGCCGCGGGATGAGAGGATCGGCAGTTGGGGCAGCCTGAGGAACTGCCCGGGGGCCAGGTCCCTGTAGGCGGCGAGGTCGAAGAGATGCCTGGCCGGCGAGGGTATGGAGTCGATATCGTCGATGAGAGGACGCCGGGGCGTCTCCAGGATCTCGTCGCCGCGCCGGAAAGCGACGGACCGGACGCGCTCGAGATCGCCTCCTCTGGCCAGGCAGTCGAGGACCTCGACGACGGTCTGCTCCCCTTCGCCGATGACGGCCAGGGAAAAAGCTGCGCATCTGAGCAGGACATCCTTGCCCCCATAGACCGAGGGGTAGGCGCCTCCGACCATGAGGCAGACTGAGCGGTCCAGACGCCGCGCGGCCTGCGCGAGGTCGCAGGCGCTCCGTATCGAAGCGATGGTCGTGCTGAAGCCGATGACGTCGAGACCGCCCCGCCTTACGCGCTCAAGGAGCTTTTCCCCGGGATTCCTCAGGACCTGGCAATCCATGATCTCGACGTGGTGTCGATCCCTTTCCAGGGCGGCGGCCACATACGCCAAGCCTATGGGGAAGGAGGCGTCGCCGCTGTAGATGAAGCCGGGAACAGGCTTATCGTCGAGGGGCGGCTGCACGAGCAGAACGTTCATCGGCCATCTCGCCTGAGGACCAGATGCCTCATGAAATTCGCTACAGCCTCGGGATTCAGAGAAAGGATCATGGATTCCTCTACCCCGAAATTGCAGTAATGCCTGGCGCAGGGATTCCTGCGGAGTTTGTCAAAGGCGGCCCTGAAGCCCAGCTCGACGCCGTTGGGCAGAGCGGCATCGCCCAGCTGCAGGCCGCAAGCCCCGATATTGCCGCGGCAATCGACCGCGCAGTAGAGATCCCCCGCCTTGCAGTCGAAGGGCCGCTTCTGGAAATCCCCGCTCGCCATGTAGCGCAGGAAAGTCCAGGAGCTCAAGACCGGATAGCCTCCCTTCTTCCTCTCGATCAGCGATTGGAATGCCTTCCGGCAGTCCTCTTCTCCCGGGACCATCTTCTCGAAGTCGGCCCGGGAGATGGAGCGGGGATGGTGGAAGAGCAAAGTGAACAACGAGGAGAAGCCCGTGGCGCGGGCCAGCTCCAGGATGAAGCCGATGTCCTGAAGGTTGAGCCTGGTCAGGACCGTGCTGGTTATGACGGGCTTGCCCAGCTTTCTCATCGCGGCGATGCCTTCCACCGCCCTCCTGAAGGAGCCGGGCATCCGCATCGAATCGTGAACGCCCTCGGAGCCGTCCAGGCTCACGATGACCAGATCGAGTCCTTTCAATCTTGGAGCCATCCCGGCCAGGAGATATCCATTGGTCGCAAGATTGACGATCAAGCCCTTGGCCTTGCCGTAGGCGATGATGTCCTCTATGTCGTCCCTCAGAAGGGGCTCACCCCCGGTCAGCCCGATCCTGCGCGTGCCGAGTCCGTAAAAGTCGTCCATCAGCGAGAACACCTGGGCCGTCGTCATCTCCGGCATGCCGTCCTTGGTCTGGTCGCAGTATCGGCACTTGAAATTGCACCTGTCGGTCAGTTCGACGGAGACGGAAAGGGGGATCCTCCGGCCGAGGATGCAGGCCTTGAACGCGGAATCGAGGAATGAAAGGCACTGCGATAGTCTCATGTTCAGGAAGCCTTTCCTGGAGCCTCAGCGCATTGCGCGCAGAGCCCGCGGGCTGAGGTGTCGGGGTCCGGGGCTCTTGCAGGCCTTCAGTCTGCTGGCGATCTGGGGAAGAGCGATGAGCTTGGCATGGAGGAGTCCCGCGACGTAGGCCCCGCCCTCGGCCGTATAGTGCGCCGTGAACGGAAGGCGGTCCGGGATGAACAGCCCGCGGAGCCTGTAGAGGGGCAGCTTCCACATCTCGGCATCGAGGTCCAGGAATACGATGCCCCGGGAAGGGAGCTGACGAGCCAGGAACCGCCGTAAAGGCTCGTCCTCTTGCGGGTGGGCTACGCGCGGGCTGTTCGGGAGGAGCACCACGACCAGCACGCTGCCTTTGGCCCGGCCGGTCTGCGCGAGCTCTTCCAATATCCGGATCAGACGGGCCTGCGTGGAGGCGCGCTGAGCCTCCGTCCGCGCTTCCGGCCGCGCCTGCGGCCGCGCCTCCGGCCGCGACGTCAGGGCGCTGGCGTTGCTGCGGAACAGCTTGACGATGTGGAGCTCCTGAAAGGGGGCGAGGAAGGACTGCAGTTTGTACCGATACCAGGGATTGTGCACAGGCCGGTTGGCCACTTCGAGGCGGCCCTCGTGGAGGTCCAGCCGGGGCCTGTCGAGGAATCCATCCTTCAGTTGGTCGAGACGGGACACGTCCAACGGGATCAGCGCCACGATATGGACCGCGTGTTCGAGGGGAGCGCCGGCGCGCATATACCAGAGGTACATCTGGTCGATCCCGTAACGGCTCTGCCCCATGTTCACCGTCTCGATGCGAGGGTCGATGGCCGCAAGCTGGTCCGGCCAAGTCTCGCCGTTGCTGACCCCGAGGCCGAAAGTCATGGAGTCCCCCGAGCAGAGGATCCGCAGCCGCCCCTGGGGGGCCGCAGCCGGGAAATCCACGTCGTTGCGGAATCCTTGGGAATTCGTCTGGACCCGGTCGTCGGGGGCGTGGGCGTACCTGACCAGGAGGTTCGGCTGAAGGGTGTGCCCGATGACGGGGTCCTCCCGGCCCATGATGGGGTCTTCCCGGGCCGAGGCGGGCTCTCCCCGGGAGTTTATCCATTTCGGACGGCTCTTCGCGCCGCGGATGACCAGGATGGGGCCACAGAGCCCTTCGATAAGAGCGAGGAAGAGAAGGGCGCACAGCATCCCTGCCCCGGCCAGGGCGAGTTTGTGGGACAGCCGCAAAGACGGGTTCCTTGGTCCGGGGCTCTTTTGCACGCGCGGTCCCTTGACGATGACTTGGCCTATTCTCGGAGCTATAGTAACAAATCGCGAGTCAGTAGCGGAGCTTTCTTGGGGGGGTGAAGACTTTGAGCCTCTGGGAAAACATCCTCGGGGCGTCGAAGGCTTTGACCTTTTCGGAGAACTCCCTGGAACCCTTTGGCGGAAGGCCCGCCTTTTGACGCAACCAGCCAAGGGCAACAGCGGCCAGTTCGTCGCATTTCCCGCCGGGGCAGCGCTGCGAGATCATTTCCAGCCCCGGGATGGCGGTCAGGAACCAGCCTTTGGCCAAGTACATCATGAACACAGGCGTTCCCGTGTTTTTTACGGCCTTATAGTAATCCTTCACGTCATCATAAACCGGGGGCTTCGGTTCCCGAGGCTCCGTCCCATCCCAATAGCCCTTGATGCGCTCGAACCATGATCTGGCCAGGAAACAATAGCCCTCGGGCGACAGATGGATCTCATCGGCGAAATACCTATCCGCCACGACCCGGTGCGGCGATGCCTTTTCAAGCGCAGCATGAAAATCGATGAAATCCGCGCCATTGCGCTCAGCGGCGCTCTGCCATGGTTTCGCCCTTGCATCAACCTCCCGCATGTGTCGGACCATCGGCAGATCTCCATCGGATCTGCCGCCCGGCTTGCCTGTCGCCATAGCCTTGAAAAGGGCGATGAAATCACAAGTGTCCGTCAATCGACACGCAAGCAGTCTCCGATAATCATCCGTCATGGGGATGGATTTCTCCCCGGCATCGATGAGCGAATGGATAGGAGGCTCTATCTGCGAGACGGCGCTTCGGACCGGCGTCGTCACGATCACTTTAGCCCCCGTCTCCGCGGCGATCGTCACGAGCAGGTCGGCCCATCTCGGGAAAGGGTCCAAGGCCCCCGGACCCTGCGCTGGATCCCGAACCTGCGCTGGATTCCGATTCGGGCGCTTTGGGGGCCGGAGGGACCACAAGAACGGGGGGACAAAAACCCTCGCGCACCAGAACAACTGGGACTTTCCCATGAGCCCTCGCCACAATCTGTGGAATCCAGGCCGGCTCACAGGCCAACGCTGCTCGCCGGGCATATTCCCATCATTCATCCCCATATAGAATATGAGGAAATCAGGATCATAGCGGCGCGCATAGAGCAGATAGTAATAGGCGCTGGCGCATATCGAGGCCGTACGCCCCATGTTTATCACCTTGATGGCGCGGTCGGGATAGGCCTTGACCAGCATATCGTATAGCATGGTGGGCGCCGATGCGTTGGCATCCAGCGGGGCGCCCTCGACGCTTGATTCTCCAAAAACGAATATCCGCACCTCTCCGGACGGCTTTCTTTCCGGCAGGCGCAGGCCGCGGGGAAATCTCCGCATGGGCTGTGGGACGACGCCCGTCACAAGAGGCAGAGGATTGAGGTAGATCCCATCCCTCAGCCAGACCGGTCCTTGAGAAGAAACAAAGAGTCTTGCCGCAGACTCAAGAACGGACAAGACGAGCACAAGGCTCGTCAAAAACAACAATGCTCTTTGACCCACTGAAAGCTCCTGGTCTACTTGACGGCCTGGTCTGACAACCGCCGGCTTTTGTCCCGCATCAACCTCCGGGCCAGAGGCGCCAGCGCCTCCGCGATCCAGCGGTGGCCTGCGGCGTTGGGATGTGAGGCATCGGCGTAATAGCTGTCGGGGGCAGGGATGTCCCGCAGCAACTCCCCCAGATCCAAGAAAAGAGCGCCAGTCCGGACCGCGACCCGGCGCATCGCCTCCCGGTATTGCGGCTCGAGCAGCTTCATATGCATGTAAAGCCTACGGAAGGCGGCATCATCCCTTATGCGGCGGGGGTCATGGGGCAGGCAGCTCTCTTCCGTGCAGATCGGCATCGGCGCCAGGAGCACCACATCCGCCTTCTGCAGCTGGGCCATCCGGACCATGTCCGTCAGATTGTCTTCATAGTCCGGCCGGACCGGGACCCGCACCCCATTGTGAGGGCCGTATTCGGGGAAGCGATGGGAGGGCCAGAAGCCGCCGCGCAGATACCGATAGAGGGCGCTGTGGGACAGGAGTCCACGGACTGTCCGCGAGCGGGCACCCGTGACCAGGTCCTTGTCCGGCCGACCAGCGGGGAACCAATCCGCTCCCATGATGGAGATGATGACCAGATCGAACCGATAATCCTTGAGAAGCCTGCGCTCCAACTCCCGCGCCTGGAAAGTGGAATAGCCAGGGACCCCGGCATTGAGAGCTTCCACTGATATCCGCCGCGTTCTGGCCGAGAGGATGTCTTCCAGAACGGAAGGGAAAGTCTCCTCGCCGTTGACCTGCTCTCCCCATACGGGAGAATTCCCCAACGCCAGTATCCAGTAGTGAGCCTTGGTCCTGCGCAGGGGGAACTCATGGCTCCTCAGGCCGAGGGAGTTGGTGCGTACGGTCGTGATCTCCCCTGTCGTCGGTAGCCTCTGTTCAGCGCGGGCATCCGGCTTCGGTTTCCAAAAAAGGAGCGGATCATAGACGTAAAGGCCGTCCTTGCCGCCGCGTCCGCCCCCATACGGCCCTCCCGGAGGATAAGGCTCTCGGGGGAGACTCACCGCTGCCCTGACCAGGAGCTCGGCCGCGGGCAGCACGGCGGCCAGGAGCAGGATCCCCAGGAGCGAAGCTTTCAGCCGCTCATCGCGAGGGATCATCGCTCAGCCATTCTCGATGAGATCTTGGATCTTGAACAAGCGGACCCCATCAGGATACTCTTGAGAAGGCCTCCTCAGCGTCTTTCTCAATTCTCGAAGTATGGCGTCACCGCGTGGATAACCGGCGGCATAACGAGGCTGGACCACGATGAACTCGAAGCCCAGAGCGCGCAACTGCTGCAGTCCGATGCGCATCCGTATCTTGGTGAGCGTGGGAGGCGGCGAAGCGCTCCGCAGGAGCTGGCCGAAAGAGCATAGGGCGTCGGCATAAGCGAGGAAGGGATTGCCATGCAGGAGGCGGAGCTGCGCTTCCGGCCAAAGGATGTCCTTGAAGCCGTACCCCGGGGCATGGAAGATCCTCTTCTCGTGGACGGTCTGGTTGGCCATGAAGTCACATGCCTTATCGAAGGGCAGCTCCACTATCGCGCACTCCTTCTGCCTGCTGAGATAGCGATAGGCCGCCTGCTCCTGGAATGGCGGAATGACATCCATATAGAGGGAATTCGCGCCGTGTTCAGCGCGGGCGTAAGGAAACAGCAAGAGCGTGCAGAGCGCGGCCATGAGGACGGGCCTGCCCCGGGCGGGTATCCTGGCGAATAGATAGTGCGTCAGCGAGGAAAGCAGGACCGCCGCGGAGAGCAAGACCATCGCGAAGCAGTTGATCGGCCACCACAAGCGCGAGAAGAACGGGAGATGGTGGTGGAGGAGGATGAATGGCAGCGGGATGGCGTGCCCATGGATCAGGAGATAGGGCCCCAAAGAAAGAATCATGAAGCATGCCGCGCATAGCGCAAAGAAGAGATTGTCCTTGGAGAAGACCGCCGGCAGCATCGCTGCTGAAGCCAGGATCAGGCATCGCCAGAGAAAGCTGGCGGGCAGGAGGTGGAGGGAGCTGAACCGTGTCATATTGAGAAAGTCCGCCGGCGTCCCGTATCCGACGGGACGGCCCCCCTTTATCAAGACCGGATAGGCGAACAGGAGGAGCATGAGGACCCCATAGAGCAGCAGGACTCGGGCGGAGTCCCATGCCCAAGGGCCGTTCCTCTTCTCCGAGATGAGGCCGTACAGCAGGAACATGGCGAAAAAGATGAGCAGGAATGTGCTGTAGTACCAATAGAGGAGCGAATTCAGGAACAGGGCCAGGGCGGCGAGGATGATATCCCTTCCGCTGCCTGAACCCTTCACCTTGAACAAGCAATAGACGCACAGGGGGATGCCAAAAAGACATGCGGTCTGGATCCTCCCGGACTTGAGGTGGTAAAAGACAAAAGGATTGATCGAGAAGAACAGCCCGCCCAAGAATGATGAAAAGGCGTCCTTGGTCAGATACTCCATGAGCGCGAAGGCGGAAAGGGCGTTGAGAAGGAATATGATGGCCAGAAGGATGTTGTGGCGAGCCGGCAGTTCGAAGAATATCTGCAGGGGGACGGAACAGATCTCCACAAGAGGGAATCCGAGGTCCAGCACCACGTTTTTTCCCGTGGGATAGGCGAGGAGCGTGGAGATGGGGAATGAATGATAGTCAAGAGCCGAGACACACTTCTTGACGGCCCATTGATACCATAAGAATCCATTGAGATCGATAGACCAGCCTCCGGCTAGCAGAGCGCTGTTATTGACACAGGGAAGGAATAGCCAGACGATGACCAGAAGATAGCCGGCTGCGGCGCTCGCGAAAATGGTCCATCCTCTTGGATTCATGGGAGGACGCGCATAAGAGACGGCGCATTATAAACAATATTTCGCAAAAGACGCCACCCGTTCCTTGAGAACAGTTTGCCTAAGATGAATCCCGGGCGCAGATAAAAATCCCTGTACGCCTGCCCTCGGATGCCGCATAACGCTTCGGCCGTGTACTCGGCGGTGGTGAAAAAGGGAGCTGGAGCATCGGTCCTCCCCAAGACGTAATCTCTCCAGTAGTCGCCGGCCAGATCGCCGCACAGAGCGGTGCCGGGGTTGGGGATCGTTATGGTGAAGCTGGCCCAGTCCAGGTCCAACTCCCTGGATAGAGCCAACGTCTGCCGTATGGTCTCCAGAGTCTCTCCCGGGTAGGCGAGCATGAAATATCCCCTGGTCTCGAATCCCAGCCTGCGCGCGGCTTGGAACGCTTTCTTCACCTGCGCGAGAGTGATCCCCTTTCGCATGGCGTCCAGGATCTCCTGGGCGCCGGACTCGACTCCCATGTGCAGTCCGCGGCAGCCGGCCTGGCGCAATGCCGCCAGCATATCCTCATCCACGGTGTCGACCCGCGTCCGGATGTTCCAGCGGAAGCGCAGCCCGCGGGAGCCGATCTCGCGGCAGATGTCCAGCACCCGCTGGCGGTCGACGGTGAACGTCTCATCGAAAACGATGATCTCTCGGGCGGCGTAGCGGCGGACATAGAGCTCCATCTCATCGACCACGTTGCCCGCGCTGCGCATCCGGAAGGGCTGGTCGGAATGGATCTGCGCGCAGAACTTGCAGGCGAACGGACAGCCGCGGCTGGTGACCATGGAGAAGAAGGGATGGTCCACATTCAAGGCCCGGTAGGCGCGGCGCGGCAGAAGGTCGACCGCTGGGAAGGGCGCGGCGTCAAGATCCTGGATCGCGGCCGCGGGGCGCGTGACGATCTTGCCGTCCTTCCTGAAGACCGCGCCCTCGACGCTGCCGAGGTCCTGCTGGGAAGCGATGGCCTGCAGGGCCTGGACCACGGCCGTCTCGCCTTCCCCGCGTATGCCGAAATCGATGTCATCGCAAGCCAGCGATTCTTCCGGATAGGCGCCCAGTTGCGGGCCGCCTGCGCCGACCAGGCATGAAGGATGCGCGGCCTTCACCAGCCGCGCCGCTTTCACGATGTTCGGCCAGACCAAAGTGGCGGCCGTGAACAGGACGACATCGGCCGGGTTGGAGAGCACGAAGGCGTGGAACTGCTCCCAGGACAGCCCGAGGGCGTGGGCATCCAGGACGCGGATATCGCGGAAGCCGGCCTGCCGGAGAGCCGCCGCGATATAGGCCAAGCCCAGCGGGGGATAGATCCCGGTGCTGTTCGTCTCCCGCGCGGGCAGCCCTAGGCGCTCATTGCATCGTATGAGCAGGATGTTCAGCATGCGGCGGCTCCTTGGTCCGTGCGGTCATGGGAACGGTGTAGACGATGATGGCGTCAGCCTGGTAATCGACTGGCTTGCCGCATAGTCGCTCAAGCCATTCCTTATCCCTGAGAAAAGCGCTGTCCCCTCTTGGCGACTGCTCGGGCCCGTAGCGACGGGGGCCGCCCTGCCGGGGCGGCCCGCCGCCGGGGGGGCCAGGCCGAGCCGCCAGCCCCATCGGCCCGACCAGATCCCGGTGGATGATGATGTAGCGGACATCCCACTCGGCCAATCGCGCGATGAAGTCGCGCTTCATGCTCATGCTCTCCGCCGCCGCGGGGAAAGGGACGGCGATATCGCCGCCGCCGTGCGGATTCATCATCTTGCGGCCGCTGATCGTGCTGTAGAAGGAATAGAGTTGGCCGGGCGGCTTCTCCAACGGCAGGTTCAGCAGCGCGCCGCCCGGGGTCTTGCGCAGGTCCGTGAAGAAATGCGGGATGCGCGGCTCACAGACCCTTAATGGGAACAGGCCGGGGAACCGGATGTGCAGCTCCGTCAGGTAGACCGCCAGGAAGCAAAGGATCAGCGCCGCGCGCTTGGCCCTTCCGCGATCCTTGGTCAGTTCGGCGAGGGCTGTCCCCCCGAGTAAAGCCAGGCAGAGCGCGGCGATGGGAAGGGCTCGTACAGGGCCCAGCAATCCTTCTCCATAGGTGGCGGGGGTCAATTCGTACAGGAAATAGTGCGGCAGGATGACCCTGCGGCCCAGGATGTGCACGATGCCAAGGTCGTTGAAAAGATAAGGACCGGAAGCCAGGACGATGAACAAGACCGCGCAGACGAAGAAAAAACGGGTCAACCCCTTGCCCCTCATCGCGGCGAAGGCCGCGGCGATGCAGAGGCTGATGGATAAGCCCATGCTCAGATCGGTCGGCGGGGGGAGATGGAAGCCGAAGGGATGGAGCAGGTCGAATGTCACCGTGCGGATGAGATGCGGCGGAAGGCCGTGGAAGAATCGATAGTCTCCCTGTGGCCCGCTCAATCCCAACATATGGTCGATGCCGATGCTGCATGCCAAAAAGGACCCTATGAGCAATGCCCCCTGACCGGGGAAGGTCCAGGCCGGCTTTTTCTGGACCAGGTCATAGATCATGAGCGCGACGGTGAAGAGCAGGGCGTAATAGGCATAGACCGGATAGTTCAGCATCATCAACTGCAGGAAAAGCAGAGCGAGGAGGAAATCGCCGCGCCCAGCGCCGCGCCTCAGCCGAAGCAGGAAGACGACGTAGAGGGGGAGCCAGAACTGCGTGACCTTCTGCAGGGAGCCGATGGTCGCTTTGACGAGGGTGTAGGAGTTCAGCATGAACAGGATGCCGGAAGCGAACGAGACGGCCCGGGATGCGAAGAACTCCCGAGCCAGGAGATACATCGCGAAGCCGTTGAGCGCCAGGAAGATCATCATCGCGAGGTTGTGCGTCCCGAACGGCGGCGGGGCGAAGCGGAGCAGGGAAGCGAGATAGAGATGCAGGGAGTGGCGTTCGCGGGAGTTGAAGGTCTGGCCGAAAGGGAAACTGGTCCGATCCGTGGTGAACCAGCGGATATAATGGCCGTCGCGCATGCTGGCGGAGATGGTCTCGATGAAGAAGATGTCGGCCTGCAGGTTGGGATGGGCCGGGATCCCGATCGCGCGGTCGCCCAGGTGACGGATCGCCGGGAATGTGATGGCGCACGAAACGAGGAGGAACCCCAGGAGGGGGACGAACGCGCGCGCCCAACCGGCCCGCGGAATCACGCGCGGACCTCGTGTGCCCGCGCGACCCTGGGGACGGTGTAAACGACGATCCGGTCATCCCCATAGTCGACCGGCGGCCCGCAGAATCTCTCGAGCCAGCCTGCGTCTCTCAGAAAAGCGCTGTCCCCCTGCTGGTTGAGGACGTCGCGGTGGATGATGATGTAGCGGACATCCCACTGCGCCAATCTCGCGATGAACCTCCGCTTCAGGCTCAAGCTGTCCGCCGCCGCCGGGAACGGGACGGCGATACGGTCGCTGCGGTAGGCGTTCATCATCTTGTGCCCGCTGACCGCGCTGTAGAACATGTAGAGGTGCCCGGGCTTGATGAGCGGCAGGTTCAACAGCGCGCCGCCGGGCGTTTTGCGCAGGTCCATGAAGAAATGCGGGATGCGCGGCTCGTTGACCCGCAATGGGAACAGGTGGGGGAACCGGACGTGGAGTTCCGCCAGGTAGACCGCCAGGAAGCACAGGACCAGCGCCGTCCGCTTGGCCCTGCCGCAACCCTTGGTCAGCTCGGCGAGGGCGGTCCCCCCGAGCAGGGCCAGGCAGACCGCGGCGATGGGAAGGGCTCGCAGCGGGGCAAGCAGTCCTTCTCCATAGGTGAAGGGGGTCAGCCGGTACAGGACATAGTACGGCAGGATGACCCTGCGGCCCAGGATGCGCACGCAGTCCAGGCCGCGGAAGACGTACGGGCCGGAAGCCACGACGACGAACAGGACCGCGCAGGCGAAGAAGAAACGGGTCAACCCCTTCCCCCTCGCCGCGGCCCAGACCGCGGCGGCGCAGAGGCTGATGGATAAGCCCATGCTCAGATCGGTCGGCGGGGCGAGATGGAAGCCGAAGGGGTGGAGCAGGTCGAACGTCGCCGCGAGATTGAGAAGCGGAGGATTGCCGTGGAAGAACCGGAAGCCGGACCGCGGTCCGCCCAATCCCAGCAGGCGGTCGACGCATAAGCTGCAGGCGAAGAAGAGCCCCATGAGCAACGCCCCCCGGCCGGCGAAGGCCGAGAAGGCCCGCTTCTCGATGAGGTCGTAGGCCATGAGCGCGACGGTGAAGAGCAGGGCGTAATACGCGTAGAGCGGGTAGCTCAGCATCATCAGCTGCAGGAGCAGCAGCGCGCAAAGGAGATCGCCGCGCTGACCGCCGCGCCTCAAGCGGAGCAGGAAGACGGCGTACAGGGGGAGCCAGAACAGCAAGATCTTCTGCAGGGAGCCGATGGTGGCTTTGACGAGAGCGTAAGAGTCCAGCATGAACAGGATGCCGGAAGCGAACGAGACGGCCCGGGATGCGAAGAGCTCCCGGGCCAGGAGGTACATCGCGAAGCCGTTGAGCGCAAGGAAGACCATCTTCGCCAGGTTGTAGGTCCCGAACGGCCCCGGAGCGAATCGGAGCAGGGCGGCGAGATAGAGATGCAGGGAGTGTCGTTCGCGGGGGCCGAATGTCTGGCCGAAGGGGAAATTGGACCGGTCCGTGACGAACCAGCGGAGGTAATGGCCGTCGCGCATGCTGGCCGACATGAGCTCGGTCCAGAAGACCTCTCCCTGCACGTTGGAATGGGCCGGAAGTCCGATCACCCGATCGCCCAGGTGCCGGATCGCCGGGAATGTGACCGCGCACGAAACGAGGAGGAAGCCCAGGAGGGGGAGCAGCGCGCGTGAAAGGCCGGCCCAAGAGCGGCCCAGCGCAGTGTCCCGCATCATCGTTTGGAGGATGTCGAGATGAAGCTGGCGATGCCGCCCAGACGCGGGATGAGCATGGGGACTTGGCGACGGTATTCCAGGTACTCGGCTCCGAACCGCTCGACGCAGCCCGCTTCCTGGATGTATCGGTTGTAGAACACGGACCAGGTCAGGAGCAGGGGGATGACCAAGAAGGTGAATGTGCACGAGCCCGAGAGGCAGCCGAGGCCGACGATCCCCGACAGCTTCCCGATCACCGAAGGGTGCCGCACCAGCGAGTAGGGCCCGGTCTTGACCAGCCTCTTGGGCCCCCCGTACTGGGGGCAGGGGCTGCCTTCGCCCACGAAGACCAGGTAGGTGTAGGCGTTCCAGATGAGGGCCCCGCCGGCCAGTGTCAATACGATGAAGAGCAGGATGCTCCAAGGGGGGGAGACGAAGGGTGCCCAGCCGAGCAGGCGGTCGGCCTTGCGGGCCAGGACCAGGACGCCCAGCACCGCGGGCACGCAGACGCAGAAGAACACCGCCATGTCGACGGTGAACTCCTTCCTGGGCAGGACCCGCAGCATGTCGCGGAACGTCACGCCGCCCATCAGATCCTCCCCGCCGGGTCGCGCATGAATTCGATCTGCAGGAGCGCCAAGCCCCCGGCGATCGTCCGCTTGAGCTCGGCGAGGCTGTGGAAGCCGAAAAGATTCTTGATGATCTTGCCGGGCCTGAAGTAGAACCTCCGATGCGCGCGCTGCAGCAGCGCGGCCAGCTCCTTCTTTGAAAGATGCTCTTCCCAGCAGGTGGGGAGCCGGCGCTCCGGCGAAGGCCGGCGGATGAACTCCTCCCAGGCGCCCTTGGGCAGCACGCCCGAACGCACCCCGTCCTCGTAGGCCGCGGTGTCCGGATACGGCGAGAAGATCGCGAAGACGGCATAGTCGGCCGCCAGCCTGCGGGCGAACTCGATGGTCCGCTCCACCTCAGCCCGGGTCTTCTCGTGAGGGCAGCCGAGCATGAAGAACCCGATGGTGCGTATGCCGAACCTCTTGGTCTGGGCGAAGGTGGCTTCGATCTGCTCGACGGTCAGCTTCTTGTTCAGCCGCCGCAGGCCTTCGTCGGTCCCGGTCTCGACGCCGTAGTGGATCTTGGTGCAGCCCGCGCTCTTGACCGTCGCCAGCAGCTCCTCCGTGATCTGGTCGCACCGGGCCTTGAAGCCCCATTTGACCCGCAGGCCCCTCCTCAGGATCTCCTGCGCGATGTCCAGCACGCGCCGCGCGGTGACGTTGAAGGTGTCGTCGAGGAAGAAGATCTCCTCGATGCCCATGGACGCGCACTCCGCGATCTCGTCGACGATGTTCCTCGTCGAACGCGGCCGGTAATGCGCGTAGGTGTCGCAGAACGTGCACCTCTGGGGGCAGCCGCGGGCGGTGATCATGGTCGTCATGGACGAGCCTTCCGTCGCCGGGGTGAAATAGCGGCTGGGGTCGTTGCTCCTCCGGTCCGGGAACGGCAGGCTGTCGAGGTCCGCCGTCTCCGGCCGCTCCGCCGTCGCTGCGACCTCGCCCTTCTCATCCTTGGCCAGGATCCCCTTCACCGCGCGGACCTCGCCTCGTCCCTCCAACGCGTCGAGCAGTTCGCCGAGGGCCGCCTCCCCGTCCCCGGGAACGGCGAAGTCCACGCCGGGCAGGGCGATGGCTTCGGCGGGGTAGGAATGCACGTGCGGCCCGCCGAGGCAGACCCGGATGCGCGGGTCGAGCTCCTTGACCAGCCGCGCGGTCTGCGCCACGTCGACCAGGTTGTGGGTCAAGGCCGTGATGCCGACCAGCCCCGGGGCGGACGCTTGGATCCTCTCCCGCAGCCGCCCGTCATCCAGGTCCTCGGCGAGCGCGTCGACGATCTCAGCGCGGTGGGATGTGTGCCGATGCAGATACGCCTGGAGGTACATGAGCCCGAGAGGGGGGAAGAGGAAGATCTTTCGGCTGCACAATTCCGGGATGCCGGCCCAGACCTTGCTCCGGATCGAAGGATTGATCAGCAAGACTTTCATCCGTCCCCATGATAGCAAAAGGCCGCTGGACGGCGGCGCGGAGGGGTGCACCCACTGAAAGTAGGTGGGCTGGCGAAATGCCGTACAGGTCGTGGCGGCGCAGAGCGCCGCCAGGCGCGCGCCGGCGGTATCGGAAGTTCCGCCGGCACCGGCCGGACGGATTTCCTTACGGCCGGCGCCCCCGCTATTCCTCTGGGGCGCGCAACCTCATGGAAGAGTGTCCCGGAATCGTACCTGCCTGTCCGTGCTGGCTGGCCGCAAGCAGAATACCGATATGGCGCGGTTCGCTTACGTACCATCCTCCGGATGGGGTCACAGCCCTCTATTGAGGTTGCGCGCGTGAGAGGAAAGGACGCGCGCGGGTTCCGGCGCTGGGCGCCGGAACCTCCATTGTGATGGGCCTCCTTGAAGACTGCAAAAGACGGCGCCTGCGGTATCGGAGGTTCCGCCGGTGCCGGCGGGACGGATTTCCTTACCGCCGGCGCAGGTGCCTGCCGGACGAACATCCTTACGGCCGGCGACTTCGCGAGATAAAAGTGTTTATGCCACCGCCGCTTTTTTATATTTTACCGCCAGCGCTGGAGGTAATGTGACGAAAAATACATGCGCTGTCAGCACTTTCTTGTTCAGAAGTCGCCACGCTTGGCGCGACTCAACGGTCGGTGCAAATCACTTACTTATTTTTGGTGCACCCGCGCGGAGGCTCGTCATGCGGTATGGTATCATAATCCAGATGAGCCAGTTCCCGCCCGTAGCCGAGAGCATCAGGCGGATCACGAACGCCAAAGGCGCCTCGGGCTACGTCTTCGATTGGGTGATCTCTGTCGCGTGCAATTATCGCTGTCCGTACTGCTACTACGAGGGGCACTGGGACGACCTGAAGAAGCACAACCTTGCCCCGCCGTTGGAGACCGCGCTCGCGACTTGGAAGGGCATCTACGAGAAATACGGCGAGTGCTATATCCTCATCAACGGCGGCGAGCCCACCGTGTATCCCCGCTTCATGGAGCTGATGGCGGCCCTGACCCGGTGGCACCGCTGGAACTTCAATACGAACCTCACCTGGCGGCTGGACCGTTGGCGGGCGTTCGCGGAGCAGATCGAGCCCTCGCGGGGCAATATCCAGTTCAGCTTCCACCCATCCGAGGAGAAGGACATCGATGCCTTCATCGAGCGGGCGTTGGCGGTCCGCCGGCTGGGTTTCGACAATTGCGACGTCACGATCATCGCCTATCCGCCGCACCTCCGCGACCTCAAGCGGTTCTGCGGGAAGTTCAAGGCGGCCGGGATCAAGGTGAGTTCGCAGCCTTTCGTCGGGACCTGGCACGGGAAGAACTACCCCCATGACTACACCGAGGAAGAAAGCGCCTTGATCCGCATCCTGAGCGAGGAGAACGATTCCTCGCTGCGCTCCGAGCTGGACCACGCGATCGGGTCTGCGAGCCCTCTGGGAAAGCTGTGCCGGTCCGGACAATATTCCTGCCACATCAACCAGATGGGCGAGGTGTATCGTTGTACCCAGATCGACCAGTCGCCGGGTTCCCGCGAGAGGCTCGGGCATTTTTATCGCGGCTTCGAGCTGCGCCCGGGACCGACCCCCTGCCCTAAGGCCTTCTGTCAGTGCGGCGAATCGCGCTGGCTGGTGGAGCGATGCGGCTGAGCTCATGCCCATGAGCCGAACGCCGGACCGACGCGCCGTCTGGGCCTCGCGGTTGGACGCGGTCTTCCTCGCCCTCGTCGTCGCCGGGGCCGGGTTCTGGGCGTATCGGCTTTCCCGGTATAAGAGCGCGGTGCGCGCGGCGCGCGCGGGCATGCCTTTTGGCGTG
The DNA here is from genome assembly GCA_026388095.1 of Elusimicrobiota bacterium. Lineage (NCBI taxonomy): Bacteria > Pseudomonadati > Elusimicrobiota > Elusimicrobiota bacterium. The sequence continues at coordinate 103,301 of JAPLKL010000046.1, forward strand.
GGCAGCCGGCCCGAGCCCGCGGGCCTTTCCCAAGGGCAGCTGCTCCAGCTGGGATGGATGCACGCCGGCCTCCACATCCCGGACGGCTCCTATGTGCGCCGCGACATCCGCAAGCGGCCGGGTACCCGGCGGATCGGGCTGTTCGGGTGCTCGTTCGTCGAGGGGCTCGAGTCCGGCCCTGGTTACGATCTCGGCAGTCTCCTGGAGAAGCGCTTGCGGCGGGCCGGGATGCGGGACGTCGAAGTGGTCAATTTCGGCACCTACGCATACGGCATGCATCAATCCTACCTGCTCTGGACCTATCTCGGCCGCCGCTTCGGCCTGGACCAGGCCGTGTTCTTCCCGGAGGATTTCGACCTCTGGCGGGACGACAGCTTCGTCTACGAGGACAAATACGCGGCGCTGCATGCGCGCTACGCGCTGTCCGGAGCGGGCCTCTTGCTGGTGCCTCTGCTCGGAGGCGACCCGGCCGAAGCCATGAGCCGGTATCACCGGCTGTTGACTCCTTGGAGATACGCGCGCTACGACAATCGGCCGACCCTCGCCCTGCGGGTCCTATTGCCGCCGGGCCGCAGGCGGGGGCTCAATCCCTTCTACTACTGGCCGAGGCTGCTGTGGCGCGAAGAGCTGCCGGAGACGTATGCCCGCATCTTCGCGGCGGTCGCGGCGCAGGGCGGCCGGCCCATCGTCTGGACCCATTCCGGAGAGCTCGCGGGCTTTCTCGGCGGCCGTCTGCGTTCCCTCGGCATCCCCAGCGAACTCGACGGCGCGTGGCGGGCGATGGAACGCTGCCCGGAGCTCTATCGCGCGCCCGGCGGCCATCTCGGTCCGCTGGGCAACGACCTGCAGGCGGGGCTGCTCTATGCCTTCATGGCCGGGGACGCGGGGGCGGCAGCGACCCGGATCGGACTCTCCGTGCTCGATCACCACGCCCGCGGCGGGACCTCCGGACGCCCGCTCGACCAGTTCGAGGCCCTCGCGATCGGGGTGGGGCCGCATCGTTTGGCCGGGCTGGCGGCTGCCGCCGGGAGCCAGTCGAACAGCCCGCCGCTCAAGCTCCTCTCCGGGCTCCAGGACCTGAAGGCCGCCGCCCTGGTCACGACGCCGCCCCCCGATCCGGCTCTCCTGCCCAGGCCGGCCCTGCTGGATGACGCGGCCCCGGTGGTCGCGGTGCTGGAATCGGCCGGCGGCACCGTCCGGATCCCCATGGGGCGCCTGCGCGCTCCTACGCGGGTCGTCGGCACGGTCGTGCTGGCAGCGGGCCGTTGGGACGGAAGCTGGAGCGGAGGCGGAAGCTGGTCCCTCCGCATCAGCGACGGCGACTGGTTCCGGGGCCTCAGCGTGTCCGCAGACCGGAGGGTGAGCCGCGTCCGCATCGAAGTCGCCGGAGACCCGCTTCTGGAGAGCGGCGCGCCGGGCGCCGCGCCGGCCGTGTTCCGGCCGCTCTTCGCCGAGCTGCTCAAGATCCGCGCGGCCCCCGAGGGCTACGCGGACATCGGGCAGCTGCCCCCGCGGGGGACCGTGGACCTGCTCGCCCGGCGCGAGGGCGAGTGGAGCGAGCGCTTCCCCATGTTCTCCTATGCCCTCGAGCGCCGGCGGCTGGCCCCATTCGCCACGCCGCGCGCGATCCGGTCGTCCATGGGTCAGGTCGGTACGGCGAGCTCCCGCTGATGCCCAGCGGACCGAAGCCGCCCGTGCGCAAGGCCGGCCTGGCGCTGGCTCTCGCGCTGCTCGCGGGGCTTGCGCCCGCGGCGCGGCTCGCCGCCGCCGGGAGTCTGGCCTCGTCGCGTCCCGACGACCTCTGGCCGCAGGCGGGGCCGTTCCCGGATGCCGCGAAGATCCGGACCGTCTGGCAAGGCAACGGCCAGACGGAAGTCGCCGGGCGGGCGGGCGCCGTGCCGGGTCGGTTCCCGGTGCTGGTCGTGAGCGCGAACTCGGGCGCCGCCGCGATCACCTCGTCCGGCGCGGACGGAAGCTTCGCCGCCCGATTGGTCGCCTTGCCGGGTTCTTGGGTCATCGTCAAGTACGATCCGACGGCCGCGTCGTCCACCCAGGCCCATTGGCTCCCGGCGCCGTCGGCGAACCAGGTCCTGGGCGATGCGATGTTCAAGGGGAACACCGCCCCCGGGACCTGGCTGCGCGTCGCCCCGGAGGCGCCGGCCCCGGGCCAGGGCGTGCCGTTCGACGTGAGCGGGACCGCGGGACCCGGCGGGGTCGACTTTTCCTTGACCGGCGCGATGACCGGGACATTCGAGCCGGGCGGTTCGGTGCGCGTCGAAGGCACGGCCTCGCTGTTCCCCGCCGCCGCGTCCGCGGCCGCGCTGACCGGGACGCGGCTGCGGTTCGACGCCGATCTGGGCCTGCTCTTCGACCAGCGCGGCCGCGCCCGCGTGGGGACCGGCTACTATTTCTCGAATATCCTGACGCCGACCGGCCTGCCGGTCCAGACCAAGGGGCGCGGGACCTTTTCGGCGCCGGACCTGAGCAGCGAGCCCTTGGCCGAGGGCCCGGGCGGCCGCCTGAGCGCCGCGGTCCGGTGGACGCTGCCCCTGCCGGCCGGGCTCCCGCCCGGCACCTACGCTCTTTGGATCCGAGCGCGCGCCGTGGATGGCCGCGCCGCTCCTCTCGGAGGGGATCGCCCGGGCCGCCAACTGGTCCTCACCCGGGATCTGTCCTGCCTGCCGCCGTTCGCGGTCGGCCAGCCGGCGCCGCCGCGGCTGACCTGGACCCTGCTGACCGATGTGCCGGGAGCCGACGGCAGCCGCGGCACGGTGGCGGAGGAGGACCGCGGCGACTTCGAGCTGGCGAGCAACGTCGTCACCCAGTCCCACGCGTACATCGTCCCTCGCGTCTCCAAGCGCAACGGCCAACCCCTGACCTATCGGCTCGAGCCGTACCTGCCGATGGTCGCGCAAGGCGACCGCCTGGTCCCGAATCCGCCGCCGATCCCGTTCCGGTTCCCGTCGGGCCGCCTCACGGTGCGCGTCCGCCGGCCCGACGGGAGGACCGAGACCCTGGGTCCGGCGCCTTTCACGGCCGCCCGCAGCCGGGCGCCCGCCACGTCCCGCGGCATCCCGCTCAACGGCAACGGCGGAGCCCCCGTCGACGTCTTCCAATTGACGACCGCATCGGACGTGTTCGATTACCGCTTCCCCCTCTACGGCCGCTATGAGATCGAGGTGGCCGGCGAGGTCCAGGATGCCAACGGGAATCCCTACCGGGGGGGCGGCCGCTATATCGTATTCGTGGCGGAACGGCTCGATCTGGAGCCGGCGATCCTGCCCATGACGCCGCTGCAGACCGGCGACGCGCTGAACCCCGGCCTCACCCTGCTTCCCGGCGTGCCGGCTGACGTCGAAGTCTCGGTCGCGCTGTTCCGGGACTCCGATCCGCGGCGGATCGAGCGCTGGTCCTGCAGCGGGCGGGCGAACCGGTTCGGGGTCTTCACCGCGAAGGCCGGGAGCCGGCTCCCGGTCATGACGGGGCCGGGCGAATTCGTCGTGGAATCGACAGCCCGGTACGTGGACGCGCGGGGCGTCTTATGGATGGGGGCGTCCCGCTGGGGCCAGGTCGTGGAGACCCCAGGCTCCCCGATGCTGGCGCGCGGCCGCCGCGGCAGGATCCGCATGGCGGATCCACCGGCCAGCCTCTGGTTCTTCTCCTCCCGCGCCCGGGACGGCGGCCATCTGCGCTTCCCCTACGCGTCCGGAGACGTCGCCTGGCAGGACGGCGACGACTCCATGATACCCGCCGTCACCGTGCAGGACCGCGAGGGTCTGGTCACCAAGACGCTGCGCCGGGTCTTCGCGGGCGACGTGGACGCCCGCGTCACGCTCCAGCGCGAAGGCGACTTCGAAGACCGGATCCGCGCGGACGAGCTCCCGCTTCCGCTCGTCTCCAGCGGCGTCCTGGCTGCGACGGCCGACCCGCGCGGCATCCGCGTGCACGGCTACTTCTACGCCGGGGCGCAGCGGCCCGGCGAGCGCGTCCGCGAGATCGTGTCCGACGATCAGGGCGTCCAGCAGCACGGGTATTGGTTCTTCAAGGAGCCGTATGCGATGCAGGCCGGGATAGGAGAGCAAGGCGACCTGGCCGACGACTTCAAGTTCCTGTTCGGCGGAGCGGTCTTGCGCGACGACGACGCCGGATACGGCCGCTACGGCATCTACGGCGCCCTCTGGGTCCGCCTCCCCGACGGCGACCCCCGCGGGGGCCGGGTCTTTCCGCCGTTCCAGGGCGCGCACGGCGGACCGGACGGCGGTCCCCTCATGACCCTCGGCGGCGAAGAGATCGACGGCTTCGTGGTGCCGCTGGCCGCGCGGCCGGGCACGATCCTCGAGGCGGGCGATACCTTCTCCTTCAGCGCGAGCGCGGCGCCTCCGCTCCCGGCCCAGCTCGAGGTCGTCGTGACGGGGCCGGGCGGGTTCCGGCGGCGGATCTCCGGCCGCGCCAACGCCGTGGGCTATTTCTACCGTCCGGACCAGGACTTCAGGGTCCCCAGGCCCGGCCTCTATCGCGTCTCCGTCACGGCCTCCTTCGATATGGAGACCTCGGCGGGTCCCCCGGCGCCGCCATTCCCGACGGGCACGGTCCTGGGCGCCGAAGGAGGGAGCTTCGAGGTCTATGTCGTCGAACGCGGCTCGCCCGCTCTGCGCGCGAGCCTTCCGCCTTGGAGCGCGGTCCGGGGCTCCGGTCCGGTGGCGCTGCCCGTCGAGCTCCCCGGGGGCGGGCGCGGCACCCTGCATTACACGATCGGCATGCCCGGCTTCCTCCTGAAGGCGGGCTCGCTGCCGCTGGAGGGCGGGGGCGCGACCGTGAGTTACGCGCCGCGGCTCTTGCACGGGCGCTTCCCGAACATCGATATCGGCGCGCCGGGCGACGACGGCGACGATGCCGGGAGTCTGGCGGACACCGTCTGGGTGACGATGATGGCGGAAGGAGAGGACGGGCGACGCTACGCGCGGCAGTTCACCCTGCAAGGTCCGGACCTTTATGCGCCTTAGCCTTCTCGCCGCGACGCTCCTCGCCCTCGGCGCCTGGGGCCAGGAGGCTTCCCGGTCCCTCTCGCGGACCCGCGCGCCGCAGGACCGCCCCGTCTCCTCGTCGGCGGTGGCCGTATCCCCCGACGGCAAGTGGATCGCCGCCGTGAACCCCGACAGCGGTTCGATCACGATCTTGCAGGCCCGGCCGCTCCGGGTCCTCGCCGAAGTCCCGGTGGGCCGGGATCCCCGGTCGTTGTGCTTCAGCCCGGACGCGCGCACCATCGCCGTAGCCAATCACGGCTCCTCGGATGTCTCTCTCGTCGCGCTGGGCGAGCGCAAGGAATCGCGCCGTATCCGGACGGGAGCCATGCCCTACGGCGTGGTGACGGACGGCCGGCGCCTGTTCGTCAGCGAATTCGCGATGGGGTCGGTCGCCGTCCTGGATGCCGCGTCCGGGCGGGTGACCGGGCGCGTGAAGACCGGCCCTTATCCCGCGGGTCTGGCGTTGAGCGCGGACCGGAGGAGCCTTTTCGTCACGCACTTCTTCTCGGGGCGGCTGAGCCGCGTCGAGGCGGCGACCCTCGCGGTGCAGGCCGTCGCGGAGACCGGGGACCGGGCGAACCTGTCGCAGTCCGTCGCGCTCTCTGCGGACGGCCGGCGGGCTTATCTGCCGCAGACCCTTTCCAACGCCGGCAACGCCGCGCCGACCTTCGACAACATGATCATCCCCGTCGTGAACGTCGTCGAGCTGCCCGCGATGGCGCGGCTCGGGCGCGAGCTCGTGTACCTCGCGTCGCTGCACCGCGCCGCCAACGTGCCCTCCGACGCGGTCGTGGCTCCGGACGGGAAGCATCTCTACGTCGCCAACGCGGGGAGCAACGACGTCTTCGTGATGGACCTGGCGAGCGGGAAGCTGCTCGCCGCCGTCGAGGTGGGCGCCAACCCCCGGGGGCTGGCGCCGTCTCCGGACGGGGCCCGGCTCTACGTGGACAACGGGCTGGACGGCACGCTCTCGGTCATCCGCGCCGGGAGCTACGCGGGCAGCCGCACCGCGCCGGACGAGGTCTCGCTCCACAAGCCGGTCGCGGTCGATCTGCAGCGTCCGACGACGTGCCGGTCCTGCCACGCCGAGTCCTCGGAATCCTCGACGCTCGGTCCGGATGTGCTGGTCGAGCTCGGCCATGGCAGGCTCCAGGTGGTCAATCGCACCTGGACGGTCGAGGCGACCGTGCCCCTCACCCGCATCCCGCTGCCGCCCCTCCTCCTGCAGGGCAAGAAGCTGTTCCATGCCTCGGACCGGCCGGAGCTCAGCACCGGCCGATGGATCTCGTGCGCGTCCTGCCACCCGGACGGCGCCATGGACGGGCGCACCTGGCTCCTGCCGGCCGGGCCGCGCAACACCCCGGCGCTCTTCGGGGTCGGCGAGACGCTCCCCATCCATTGGTCGGGAGACTTCGCTGACCTCTATGAGATGGAGCGGGGGATCCGCCGCTTCCTGTTCGGCCGCGGCTTCACGCTGGACCCGGAGCAGAGGCCCCTGGCGGGCCGGTCGGCCGATCTCGACGCCCTGGTCGCCTATCTGCGGTCCCTGCGGCCGCTGCCGTCGCCCTTCCCCTTGGAGCGGGAGGCGGTCGCGCGCGGCGTCGCCGCCTTCCGGGCCGCGGGCTGCGCCAAGTGCCATGCGCCGCCGACCTTCACCGACGGCAAGCTGCACGACGTCGGCACGGGCGACCCGTCGCGCGAGAAGCACGCCCGCGGCACGAGCTTCGACACGCCCACGCTGCGGGGGCTTTGGCTCACGGCGCCGTATTTCCATGACGGGAGCGCGCCGACGCTCGAAGGCGTGCTGCGGACGGGACGGGAGCACGACGTGTCGGGGCTCCTCAGCGCGGAGGAGCGCCGCGCGCTCGTGGGTTATCTGCGTACGCTGTGACGGCGGATTTCCTATAATCTCTCTTCTCGTCCCATGATCACCCTCCGCGGCGTCTCGAAGTCCTTCGGCCAACAGCTCCTCTTCCAGGACGCCTCCTTGCAGATCAACCAGGGCGACCGCTACGTGCTGGTCGGGCCCAACGGCTCCGGCAAGTCCACCCTCTTCAAGATCCTGCTGGGCGCGGAGGAGGCCGATTCCGGACAGTTCACCATCAAGCGCGGCTCGAAGGTCGGCTACCTGCCCCAGGAGAACGCCCCGGTGAGCGAGGAGACGGTGCTCGACACCGCGCTCGAGCATCACGAGGACCCGGACGGCCGCCTGACCGCCAAGGCCAAGGCCATCCTCATGGGCCTGGGCTTCCGAGTCGCCGATTTCGACAAGAAGCTCAACACCCTCAGCGGCGGCTGGGCCATGCGCGCGGCCATGGCGCGCCTGCTGATGCAGGAGCCGGACCTCATCCTCCTCGACGAACCCACCAACCATCTCGACATCGACGCCCTGTTCTGGCTGCAGAACTACCTCCAGGACTATCCGGGCGCCGTTTTCCTCATCTCCCACGACCGCGCCTTCATCAACTCGGTCTGCCGCGCCATCGTCAGCCTCCAGGACCACACCCTCAAGGTCTACCACGGGGACTATGAGTTCTACCTCAAGGAGCGCGAGGCGGAAGGCGAGCGCCTGCTCTCGGCCTGGAAGCAGCAGCAGGACGAGATCGCCAAGATGCAGGACTTCATCGACCGCAACCGCGCCCGGGTCTCCACCGCCAACCGCGCCCAGAGCATGATCAAGCGCCTGGAGAAGCTCGAGCGCATCGTGCTCCCCGTGGACGTCAAGACCGTGAGGATCCGCTTCCCCCAGCCCACCAGGACCGGCGTCCGGGTGCTGGCGCTCCAGGGCGTGCACAAGTCCTACGGCGAGGTGAAGGTCTACGACGGCCTGGATTTCGAGCTGGAGCGCGGCTGGAAGGTCGCCTTCGTCGGGCACAATGGCGCCGGCAAGTCCACCTTGCTCAAGATGCTGGCCGGGGCCATCCCCTTCGATTCCGGGGAGATGACGTCCGCCGACGGCGTGCGGGTGGGCTATTTCTCCCAGCACCGGGAGGGCCAATTCGGCGCGGGGCGCACCGTGCTGCAGGAGGCGCAGGCCTCAGGCCGCATGAACCCGGACCTCTTCGTGCGCACGGTCCTGGGGACCTTCCTGTTCCCGGGCGACACGGTCTTCAAGCCGGTGGAGGTCTTGAGCGGCGGGGAGAAGAGCCGCCTGGGACTGGTCAAGCTGCTCCTGGACCCGCCCAACGTCCTGCTCCTCGACGAGCCCACCACGCACCTCGACATGGCCAGCGTGGACGCCTTGGTCGAGGCTCTGCGCGAATTCGAGGGCACGCTCTGCTGCATCAGCCACGACCTCTACTTCCTCAACGCCATCGCGGACCACGTGGTGCACATCGACCAAGGCCGGATCACCTGGTATCCGGGCAACTACGAGTACTTCAAGCACCGCCAGGCCCGGTGGCACGAGGAGAACCCCCAGGCCGTGGCGGTCCCCAAGCTCGACAAGAGGCCGGCGGCCAAGCCCAAGCCTCCGGTCCGCGACGACAAAGCGCGCGCCAAGCACAAGACCAAGCTGGAGAACGAGGTCCTCAAGCTGCACGAGGAGCTCGAGTCTTTGGCGGCCAGGCTCTCGGACCCGGAGCTGTACTCGGATTTCGCCCAGGTCAAGGCCATCGGGGAAAGGATGGAGACGGTCCAGGCCGACATCCAGGCCAAGGAAGCCGAGTTGGATTCGCTCTAGCAGGCTGCTGATAAACCCTCCTGCGGAAAGGACTGTGTCCGGACACAGTGCACCCCGCCGCAACTCGCAGGACCCATCGGGGTTGTCAACGGCCACAGCCGGTATCGCCGGCGCGGGCCAACGCCGGGATGATGTCTCGGGACAGGCTGTAAA
>JAPLKL010000047.1 GCA_026388095.1 Elusimicrobiota bacterium
CGGCCACCCCATCCTTGGGCCCTCTCAGCCAGTGGTCGACCCCGAAAGGGTGGTCGGCATGTCCGAGATGGTGGTCGGCATGCTCCGAGACGGTGGTCGGCATGCTCCGAGATGCTGGTCGGCTTGGTCCGAAAAACGCACGTGAAGGCGATGACCAGGTTGCTCGACGCCTCCTTCGGAGTGGAGAGCGGAGCGGCGCCGGCCGGTGCGGCGAGCAGGACCACGGCGAGGAGGGCGTTGTTCATGCCGCATAGCTTAGCAGATTGGCGCCGAGTGCGAGCGGGTCTCGCGGTTTGATATCATAGAGGTCCGATGAAGATCACGCGCAAGGGCTTCCTCAGGCTGGGTCTGACCGCAGCGGCCGGCGGGCTCCTGCCGCCTCTGCTCCGCCGGCCTCTGCTGGGCAAGGCCCAGGAAGCGCCCGCGCCGTCCTACCCGGACCTGGTCGCGGTGCGCGACGGCTCGCCGGTCCAGATGTTCGACGCGGGGATCAAGGCCCTGGGCGGCCTGGGCCGCTTCGTCAAGCCGGGCCAGACCGTCCTGGTCAAGCCCAACATCGGCTGGGACAAGACGCCCAGCGAGGGCGCCACCACCAACCCCGACCTGGTCGGCCGCATCGTGGCCGCGGCCTACGAGGCCGGCGCCAAGACCGTCTACTGCTTCGACCATCCGGTCAACCGCGAGGCGGACTGCTACCGCCGCTCCGGCATCGCCGACGCGGTCAAGCGCAGCGGCGGAGAGATGCGCACCGGCGAAGATCAGAAAGCCTACCGCAAGGTCGCCATCCCCAAGGCGCAGGTGCTCAAGGAAGTCCTGGTCCACGAGCTCTACCTCGACTGCGACGCGGTCATCAACGTGCCCATCCTGAAGAGCCACGGCGGAGGACGGATGACCGCGGCCCTGAAGAACCTCATGGGCGTGGTCTGGGACCGCCGGTTCTGGCATCGCGAGGGCCTGCAGCGCTGCATCGCGGAACTGCCGCTGCTGCGCCGGCCGGACCTCAACGTGGTCGACGCCTTTTTGGTCATGATGGAGAACGGCCCCTACGGCGCCACCACCGACGACCTCGACATGAAGAAGATGCAGCTGCTCTCCTCAGACGCCGTCCTCGTAGACACCGCGGCGGCCAAGGTCCTGGGCTATGCGCCGGAGAGCGTCGCGTACCTCAAGATGGCCGCCGAGCTGGGCGTGGGGCGCATGGACCTCGATAAGGCCGCCATCAAGCGCATCTCGCTGAAGGTCTGAGCCGTGGCTCACCGCGTCCGTTTGCTGACCCAGACGGCGTTCCTGGCCCTGAGCCTCGTTGTCTTCTTCGGCCTCATCCCCGGGCGCGCCATCGCGGCGGTCTATCACGGCCTGCACCTTTTCCCGACCTTGGCCTCCTTGCCCTGGTTCATGCTCCCGCCCTTGGGTCTGGTCTCGCTGGCCGTGACCGGGGCGCTGCTGCTGGCCACGCTCATCTTCGGAAGGCTCTACTGCTCCTTCCTCTGTCCGGTGGGATTTCTGCAGGAGCTTTCGCGCCGCCTGGGCCAAGCCCTCGGCCTGGCCGGCCGCGGCACCGCGGGCTGGACGCCGGTGCGGCTCCTGGTCTTGGCGCTGTGCGCGGCTTTCCTGGCGCACCGCTCCTCGGCCTATCTCTACTTCGACCATTTCAGCAGCCTGGGCCGGGTCTACGGCCTCGGCCATGCCCTTCGGGCCGGAGGCCCCTGCGGAGCGAATTTCGCGCTCGGACTGGTCTTCCTGGCGGTCATCGTCCTGGTCCCGCTGCGCTGGCCGCGCTGGTTCTGCGGGGCGCTGTGCCCGTCAGGGACCCTCTTCATGCTGATGCAGACGGTCGCGCCCGGCAAGGTGCGCGGCCAGGAATGCGGGGGGGAATGCGGCAATTGCGCCGAGCTCTGCCCGGCCCTCTGCATCAGCGACGGCCGCATAGACGGCAAGCTCTGCATCAACTGCCTGGAGTGCTCCAGCGTGTGCGCCAAGCAGGCCATGGCCTTCACCTTCAGATGGCCCTGGCGGGCGGGTGACGCCGGACAGGGCTCCCGTCGGGCGCGCAGCGACAGCGAGCACCCGACGGGATGTCCGGCGGCAGGACCCGCCCGCAAAGGCGCGGCTCTGTCGCGGGCAGACTTCCTGGCCGGCGCGGGCTTCTCCGTCGCGGGCTGGGCCGCCGGTTCGTGGCTGAAGAGACGCTTCCTGGGGCTCGGCCCGGCCGCGGCCGTGGTCCCGCCCGGCGGCAAGGCGTACGCTTCCTTCCTGGAGCGCTGCGTGGCCTGCGACACCTGCGTGTCCGTCTGCCCGAGCCAAGTCCTGGTCCCGGCGAGCCGCGGGCTGGGCTTGGCCGGCTCGGCCAAGATCCGGCTCGACTACGGCGTGAGCTACTGCGCCTACGAGTGCAACGCCTGCCTGGCCGTGTGCCCGAGCGGGGCCATCTCGTATTTCCCGCTGGCGGCCAAGAAGCGCATCCGCATCGGCAAGTCGCGCCTCATCAAGGAGATCTGCATCCCCTACGCCTTCGAGCGCGACTGCGGGGCCTGCCAGGAGCAGTGCCCGAGCGGGGCGCTGACCATGGAGCCTTTCAAGTCCGTCTACGCCCCGGTCCAGCATGAGGACTACTGCATCGGCTGCGGGGCCTGCCAGTTCGCCTGCCCGACCCGGCCGCGCAAGGCCATCGTGGTCGATCCCATAGAGGTCCATGCCTTCGCCTCGCCGCCCAAACGCGGCAGCAAGATCGATTGCCGGACCTGCGCCGAGGGCAGGGGCGGCCAGGCCTGCTGGCGCTGCCGCCCGGCCGCGGACGAGGCGGACGGCGGCTTCCCCTTCTGAGCCGCGCCTAGGGGAAAGTACTTATTGACAAAATAGGTTCATTCTGTCAAAATATCTATTGTCATGAGCCCGGCCCAGCAGCGCAAGGATATCCGGCGCCAGTCGATCCTGGCCGCGGCCCTGGAGTGCTTCATCCAGTACGGCCTCCACAAGACCACTTTCGAGGACGTGTCCAAGCAGGCCGGAGTGTCGCGTTCCCTGCTCTACGCCTACTTCAAGGACAAGAGGCACCTCTTCCTGTCCGTGGTCAAGGACGTCCTGGACGAGTACCGCCGGAAGACCGACACGGTGCTTAAGTCCGGCCTGGGCAGCCGAGAGAAGTTCCAGGAAGTCCTGGGACTGTGGGGCGTGGAACTCTACGCCAAGGGCGCGGACAGCCCGAATGGGGGCGAACTGCTGGACGAGGGGCTGCGCGCCTGGGAGCAGGTCGGGGTCAAATATAAGGAGTACCTGATCCGGGTGCTGGCCGGATTCGCGGGCGGCGCCGATGCCGCCGAGCTCGTCGTTTTGTCCATCAAGGGGCTGCAGAGCGACCGCCCCTCCGTGCCGGTCCTGCGCAAGCGCATCGGGCTGCTGGCGCAGTTGGCCTGGCAGCGGCGGGGGCGGCCATGACGACGGCCTGGCTCTTGGCGGCGGCGCTCTGGTCCTGGCCCGCGGCGGCACAGTCCGGCGCTCCGATGGAACTCACCCTGGACCGGGCCGTGGCCTTGGGCCTGCAGAAGAACCTTGACGTCGCCCTCGCCGAGGAACAGCTGGCCTACCTGGAGGCCCAGCGCCGCCAGGCCATCGGCATGGCCCTGCCGGCCGTGACCCTGACCGGGCTTTACAACCGCAACCTCGAGAAGCCGTCGTTCTTCCTGGCCGGCGCGGTGCTCAAGGCCGGGCAGGACAACAGCATGCGCCATGCGGCGAGCCTCCAGCAGTACCTGTTCACCGGCGGGATGGTCAAGCAGGGGATGCGGGCCGCGACCGCCGGGGTGGAAGGCGGCCGGGCCCAGTCCCAGTCCGCCAAGTCGGACGTGGTCCTCGCAGCCAAGAGGCTTTTCTACGCCGTGTGCCTGGACAGCGCGACCGTCGCCATCCAGCGGGATACCCTGTCCTTGGCCCAGGACCATCTCAGGACCATCGAGGAGCGCTACCGGCAGGGACTCGACAGCGACCTCGTGGTCCTGCGCCAGAAGGTGGAGGTGGCCAACGCCCAGCCGGCGCTGCTGGCCGCGAGCAACAGGGAGGAGCTGTCCTTGACCATGCTCAAGGACGCCTTGGGCTTGGATGTGGACGCCCCGGTGCTGGTGCAGGGCTCCTTGGAGGGGCGGCCTTACTCCTTGATGCCCTACGAGGCTCTGCAGGCCTCGGCCCTGGCGAACAACTCGGACTACCAGGCCGCGCGCAAGCAGTTCGAGCAGGCCGAGGCCATGCTCGCCGTCCAGAAGGGCTTCCGCTGGCCGTGGCTCTCGGCTTACGCGGACTATCAGTGGTACTCCGAGTCCAACCACGCCTGGCCCGGGCCGCAGGAGCGGGCCACCAGTTCCGTGGTCGGCCTGCGCCTGAACTACCCGCTCTTCACCGGAGGCCAGACCACGGCCAAGATCCAGCAGGCGAGCTCCCAGCTCGATTCGGCCCGCACCGCGATGGAGAAGGTGGCGCGGGCCATGAAGGTCGAGGTCAAGCGCGGGTGGCTCAACGTCAAGGAAGCCTGGGAGCGCGCCCAGAGCCAGGAGTCGGCCATCAGCCAGGCGCGCCGGGCCTTGGAGGCCACCGAGGTGCGCTACCGCGCCGGCCAGGCCAGCCTGCTCGAGCAGAACGACGTCACCTTGGCCCTGCAGCAGACCCGGCTGCTCTATGCCAACGCTTTGCACGACTACCGCGTGGCCCTGGCGGCGCTGGAACGCGCCGCGGGCGGTCCCGTGGAGGAGGCCGTACGATGAGAAGACTGACCGTTTTCATGATCCTGGCGCTGCCCCTGCTGGCCGCTTGCGGCAAGAAGAAGGACGCCGCGGCGCGGCTCGACACCTACCCGGTCAAGACCATGCCCGCGCAGGTCCGCGACCTCGAGGAGACCATCCTCCTGGTCGGCAGCATCAAGGCCAAGGACGAGGCGGCCCTCTTCTCCCGGGTCCCGGGCAAGCTGCTGGAGAACCTCCTCAAGGAAGGCGAGCGGGTCCGCAAAGGCCAGGCCGTGGCTCTGGTGGAGCGCGACGAGGTGGGAGTGCGCTTCGAGCCCGCGCCGGTGCCTTCGACCTTGAGCGGCACGGTCGCGCGCATCTATCTGGACCGGGGGCAGGACGTGACCTTGGCGACGCCGGTCGCCTTGGTGATGGATTCCAGCGAGATCATCGTGCGCGCCGAGGTCCCGGAGCGCTACGCCGCGCGGGCCGATGTGGGCGAGTCCGTGCGCGTGCGGGTGGAGGCCTATCCGGAGCGGACTTTCAGCGGCCGGGTCTCCAAGGTCAGCCCCGTGGTGGACCCGGCCACGCGGAGCACCGTCATCGAGGCCCGTCTGGACAACGCCGGGGGCAGGCTGCGCTCCGGGATGTTCGGCGAGGTCACCCTCATCACGGGCAGCCGTTCGGGCGTGCTGGCCGTGCCCAAGGACGCCTTGACCGACGGCAGCGGCCCGGCGGTCTTCGTCATCGAGAACGGCAAGGCCGTCAAGCGCGAGGTGGAGCTGGGCCTGCAGAGCGACCGGTTCCTGGAGATCCGCAAGGGCATCAAGCCCGGCGAGAAGGTCGCGGTGTTCGGGCTCTACGGCCTCAAGGACGGCAGCCCGGTCGAGGTCTTGGCCGAATTGAGTGGGGAGGAGAAGGAGTGAACACGGAAAGCCTCCTGCCGTCCAATGGCGCGGCGCCCTTCGGACGCCGCGCGGGTTCCGGCGCTGCGCGCCGGAACCTCCAGGGTTGAGGCGAGCGACATGAAGATCTCCGACGTCTGCATCAAGCGCCCGGTCTTCACCACCATGATGATGGCGGCCCTGGTGGTCATCGGCGCCTTCTCCTTCCAGCGCCTGGGCCTGGACTACTTCCCCAACATCGACATCCCCTTCGTCATCATCTCGACCACCCTGCCCGGCTCGGGCCCCGAGGAGATCGAGACCTCCATCACCAAGCCCATCGAGGAGGCGGTCAACACCATCTCCGGCATCGACAGCCTCAAGGCCACCAGCTTCGAGGGCCTCTCCCAGGTGATGATCTCCTTCGTGCTGGAGAAGAACATCGACGTGGCGGCCCAGGAGGTGCGCGACGCGGTCTCCCGCGTGCAGCGCGACCTGCCCGAGGGCACGGACCCGCCCGTGGTGCAGAAGTTCGACCCCGGGTCCCTGCCGGTGATGTCCATCGCGGTCAGCGGGGAAATGCCCATCCGGGAGCTCACCACCATCGCCAAGAAGCAGGTCAAGGAGCGCCTGGAGTCCGTGGACGGGGTGGGCAAGATCTCCATCGTGGGCGGCCGCGAGCGGGAGATCCACATCGTGCTCAACCCGCTCAAGATGGCCTCCTTCCAGCTCACGGTCATCAAGGTCAAGGACGCCCTCAAGCAGCAGAACATCGAGATCCCGGGCGGCCGCGTCGAGCAGGACCGGCGGGAGTTCGTCCTGCGCACCATGGGCCGCATCGAGAAGCCCTCCGATTTCGAGAAGGTCGTGGTGGCCACGGTCAAGGGCGTGCCCGTGCGCATCCGGGATATCGGCCGGGCCGAGGACACGGCCGAGGACGCCCGCTCTTTGGCGCGCCTCGACGGGCAAGAGGCGGTCTCGCTCACCGTGCAGAAGCAGTCCGGCACCAACACGGTTGAGGTCATCAGGAAGGTCAAGGCGCGGCTCGATGAGCTCAAGCCCACCCTCCCCGCCGGCATCAAGGCCGAGGTCATCCGGGACATGTCCGGCTTCATCCTGGCCTCGGTGCACGCCGTGGAGGAGCACTTGGTCCTGGGCGCGATCCTGGCGGCGCTGGCGGTGTTCTTGTTCATGGGCGCGTTGCGGCCGACCTTGATCGCGGCCTGCGCCATCCCCACCTCCATCATCGCCACCTTCCTGCTCATCGACCGGGCGGGCTTCACGCTCAACATCATGACCTTGCTCGGCCTGACCATCGCGGTGGGCATCGTCATCGACGACGCCATCGTGGTCCTGGAGAACATCTTCCGGCACATGGAGGAGCACGGCACCCCGGCCGAGGAGGCCGCCTCCACGGGGACCAAGGAGATCGGGCTCGCGGTCATGGCCACCACGCTCTCCTTGGTCATCATCTTCCTGCCTCTGGCCAACATGGGCGGCATCGTGGGGCGCTTCCTGAAGAGCTACGGCCTGACCGTGGCCTTCGCCGTCTCGGTGAGCCTGTTCGTGGCCTTCACCATGACCCCCATGCTCTGCTCTCGGTTCTTGAGGGTGGAGCAGAAGAAGAACCGCTTCCAGGTCTGGGTGGACCGCTTCAACGACTTCCTCAAGGACCACTACGGCCGCCTGGTGCTCTGGGCGATGGCTCATCGTTGGACGGTCGTGGCGATCGCCATCGGCATCGCCTTGTCCTCTTTGCCGTTCCTGAAGCTGGTCGGCAAGGACTTCATCCCGGCCGACGACTCCAACGAGTTCGAGGTCAACTTCACGGCGCCCGAAGGGACTTCTCTCTCGGCCACGGACCGCATCCTGCGCCAGGTGGAGGAGGAGGTCAAGCGCCTGCCCCACGTGACCTCGGTGATGAGCTCGCTCGGCGAGGGGGAAGGCTCCAACGTCAACGACGCGCGTCTCTTCGTGCGCCTGGCCGACATCTCCCGGCGCAAGCTCGGGCAGGACCAGATCATCGACCTGGCCCGCCGCGCCCTGGCCAAATATTCGGCCCTGCGCCTGAGCGTCAACCCGGTCTCCCACTTCGGCGGCGGCAAGATGCGCGACGCCGCCTTCCAGTACTACATCACGGGGCCGGACCTGAACCTGCTGCGCGAGTACTCCGCCAAGGTGGTCGATGCCCTCAAGGCCACCCCGGGCGTCGTGGACGTGGACACCTCGTTGGTCTTCGCCAAGCCCGAGGTGAAGGTGCGCATCGACCGGGACCGCGCCCAGGACCTGGGCGTCAAGATCGAGGACATCGCCTTGGGCCTGCGCACCATGGTCAGCGGCGACGAGAAGATCACCAAGTACAAGGAGGGCGACGAGCTCTACGAGGTGCGCATCCGGGTGGACAAGCAGTTCCGCGACCGCAAGGAGGTCGTGGGAGCCCTCTACGTGCCCTCCTCCAAAGTCGGGCTGGTGCGCCTGGACAACGTGGCCCGCCTCGTCGAGGACACCGGCCCGTCCCAGATCGACCGCATGGACCGCCAGCGCGAGGTGGGCATCCTGGCCAACCTGGCGGGCGTGCCGCTCAACGTCGCCATCGCCAAGGCGGAGGCGACGGTCAAGGCGCTGAAGATGCCTCCCGGCTACACGACCGGCATGGAGGGCAAATCCAAGGAGTTCGGCCGGATGCTCAGCGAGTTCCTGCTGGCCTTCTTCCTGGCCGCGATCTTCATGTACATGGTGCTGGCCTCGCAGTTCGAGAACTTCCTGCACCCGGTCACCATCATGCTTTCCCTGCCCCTGGCCATCCCCTTCGCGATCCTGTCCTTGATCCTGCTCAACCAGTATCTGACCATCTTCTCCATCATGGGCTTGTTCATGCTCTTCGGCATCGTGAAGAAGAACGCCATCCTGCAGGTGGACTACACCAACACCCTGCGCCGGCAGGGCCTATCGCGCGACGCAGCCATCCTGCAGGCCAACAAGACCAGGCTGCGCCCCATCCTCATGACCACCTGCGTGCTGGTCGCGGCCATGACCCCGGTGGCCCTGTCCCGCGGCCCGGGGGCGGCCAACCGCGCGACCATGGCCGTGGTCATCGTGGGCGGGCAGACTTTGTGCCTGCTCATCACCTTGCTCATCGTGCCCGTGGCCTACAGCCTCTTCGACGACGCGGGACGCTGGCTGCGGGAGAAGTATGGGTCGCGCTCGCCGCGGCCCTGAGGCCGCCCTCCGGGCGGCCTAGGTCATTCCAGGGCGGGCTGCGCCGATTCTCGGCTGTCCTCGGATCCGGAGGACTGCGGGCTCCATCGCGAGGGGCTCGCCATTCCGTCGTGGTGGACGATCACCGGGGTCCCCATCACGGGACTGATTTGTGGATAGATCTCGAGGAGGTCCTCCCCGAATATGATCTCTCCGCTGAAGATCTTTCTGAATTCAACTAGGGTCGCGATCTCATCCACCGGCATAGGACCGAAGTGCGTCAATACGAGCTTCTTGACGTTCGCCTTTTTGGCCATTGTGGCCACTTCTTCCAATGTGCAATGAGCCCTCTTCCGGGGGGGCTTGGGATGGTCGCCGGGCTGGGCGTGGAAGAGGCCTTCCGGCGGCTTCTGCGGGATCAGCAGTCCGGAATCGATGACGAGGATATCGGCGTCCTTGGCCAGCGCGATCAGATTGTCCGAATAAGTCAGATCACCGGAAACGACGATGGACTGCCCGTCGGCATCGAAGCGGTAAGCCAGGGTGTATATCGAATGCGGCACTTCTGTCGTTGTTATCCTGACGCCGTGCAAGACGAAACTATTGTTCCCCTTTAATTCTTTGATGTCCACATTCGAAGTTATGCCGTCCCAAGTCAAACATTCGACGATGCTTTTCCTATATGCCATATCCTCCTTATAGTAGGTAGTCAAAAATTCATGCAAGGCTCTTGTCTTTGGGGGACCGATCAGGTCCAAGTGCTTTCGCCCACGGAGCCAGGAATCCATGGAGAGGGGGATGTAGGCTCCATCGTGGTCGATATGATGGTGAGTGAACATCATGGTCTCAATATCGCCGGTGTCGACATCCAATTCCATCAAGCGCGCCTTTGTGCCGAACCCCATGTCCACCAAGAATAAATGTCCCTTGTACTGGATCAGTGTGCTGGGGTTGGATCTCTTGTGAGTAGGGGCGGGGCCGCCGGTGCCGATCAAAATCACGCTGAAATCTTTCTTGGATTTGAATTTGATAGGGGCTTTCTGTGGGGGGGCTGATTGGGAATCGGGGTTGCCGGCAGCCCGTAGGTCGCCGCGCCCCTGCAGACTCGAAAGACCAAGGGCCAGAACCGTCAGGAAGGCAAGAAAATAGGCGCGATTCGGTTTGTGGATCATTCGCAGGAGCGCTGAATCGTACAATCCATAATAACACATCCTGAAACCAGTATGCCAATTTGTCGGGTGAGCCGCGCCTTCCTTTCGCAAACCCTGCCGCGATACGGGGTGTGGTAGGGGAGCCCGGCGTCCTAGTGGGATGTCGGCCCGTGCGGCGCCGGTCGGAACGCGGTGATGCCCCGCTCGCGCTCCGTCAACACGCTCTCGGCGGCATGGCCGGGCTGGGGAGAGACCTCGACGAGATCCTCCCCAAAAATGATCTCATGGCTGAAGATCTTCCCCATTTCTCTTAGGGTCGCCTTCTTGTCGACAGGCCCAGGGGAGAAATGAGTCAGCACGAGTTTCTTGGTCTTCGCTTTTTCGGCCATCGTGGCCGCTTCCTTCCATGTGCAATGACTCGGCTTGCCGTTCATCGTCCCCGGAGTAAACTTGATGGGCAGGGGTGGCGGCTGCATGATCAGCAGTCCCGCATCGATGACCAGGACATCGGCGTTCTGAGCCAGCGCGATCAGATTGTCCGAATAAGTCAGATCGCCGGAAACGACGATGGACTGCCCGCCGGCATCGAAGCGATAGGCCAAGGTCTTTATTGAATGCGGCACTTCCGCCGTCGTTATCCTGACGCCGTTGAGGACCAGACTCTCTCCTCCGTTGAGTTCCTTGATGTCCACATTCGAGATCATGCCGTCCCACGTCAAAGATCCCACGATGGATTTCCTATAGGTCATGTCCTCCTTGTAAAAAGCGGTCAAAAACTCATGCAAGGCTATTACCCCTGGAGGGCCGAGCAGGTTCAAGTGCTTACGCCCACGGGCCCAGGAATCGAGGGAGAGGGCCGTGTATTCTGAGCTGTGGTCGATATGGAAGTGAGTGAACATGAAAGTCTCTATCTTGCCGGTATCGACGCCCGCTTCCGCCAAGCGCGCTAAGGTGCCGTCCCCCATATCCACCAAGAAGAGATGTCCCTTCGCTTGTTTCGCCCATTTTGTTAGGGCCGGGGAAATTTCCATCAGCCGATCTCCAGCGCCGTGTAGACGCTCACGGGTAGCCCCATGTACTTGAGGATTTCCTTGTGCTGAACCGTAAGGCCCTGAAACTGTCGGTGGACC